>VAXT01000094.1 GCA_005883245.1 Actinomycetota bacterium
TGCACGGAGCAGGTCGATGGTGGCCTTGCGAGCCGGTTCCGCTGCATTCGGCCGGCATGTGCGGACGAGCGTCGGGTCCCACATCTCGCCCAGACCTTCCTCGTAACCCTCGAGTCGCTCGACGCTCAGGTCGAGCTCGAGCGTTCCAGCGGGATCGAGTGCCGTGATGAACGAGAGCACCGCAACGCGCTTGTGGCCAAGGTCGCGGACATGCTTAGCAGCGCTGCGCGCTGCAGCGCGATCGTCGATTCCGACGAACGACGTAGCAATCCCGCGAGGTTGGTCGACCGTGACGACAGGCAGCCGACGGGCGAGGGCGGCCTCGACGCGTGGATCGTTTTGCGGCGTTGAGTAGATAAGGAAGCCGTCCACGACGGCCTCACTAACCGTGCGCGCGGTCTTCTCACGGTCGCGCGAGTCTGGGATCAGAAGCAGACCCGTTGGGGCCTCCTCCATCCCGAGGGCGACGCCGCGGAGGAAAGCCGGTGAAGCGGGGTCTGTGAATTGGTACGCCAGACGCTCCGCGAAGATCAGGCCGACGGCGCCCGCTCGTCCCATGCGGAGGCGACGCGCCGCAGGATCCGGGCCAGGGTAACCGAGGGCCTGGGCCGCGGCGAGCACACGTTTGCGCGTCGCTTCCGAGACCAGCTCCGGTCGGCCAAAGGCCTGGGAGGCGCTCCCCACGGAGACGCCCGCACTTTTGGCGACGTCGCGTAAGTGAACACGCCGCCTGTCGGGATTCGACACCTTGGGAATAGTAGCGCCACATGAACCGTTTCAGCTATTAATGACCACTGAAACGGTTCATACGCGTTAGGAAGGGGCCCCGGGATGTTTGAACTGTTCGTAGCGAGCGACACGGCGCGACGACTGATCGGGAATTCATTGGAGCTCAGCGACAGTGCCGCCCGGCAGACCAAGAGGCGCATGCGACGGCGCAGTCTCCGGTCCGTCTCCGCAGCCGCGCTACGCGGCCTGGCCGAACGGCTGGAGCCCTCGCCGAGCGCCTAGCTGCGATGGCTTCACCCTCCTGTCCGGTTGGCGCACTGGCTCCTCCAGGAGCAGCGCGAAGAGGCGTCGAGCGGTCATAGTGTTGTCGGATGACGCGGTCACCGCGTGATGCGATCTAGACGGTCGCTTGCGGCCCCTCGTTGCGGCGGCAATGATGGCCGGCGTCGACGTCTTCTACGTGCTGTTGATCAGCGCTCAAGAGGACACAGGCGTGGGAGACTCCCGCGTGCTCTTCGTCGCGGGCTGTCTGGCGGTGGCGGCGATCTGCACTGCGATCGGCGCTCTGATTCCGGACGGCCCGCTCCGCGTCGTCCTGCTCGCCGCCTCCGGGTGCACGCTCCTCGCCTGGACGTTTCTCGGGATCTTCTCGATCGGGATCTTGCTCGTGCTCCCGACGATCCTGACGATTCGCTCGGCGGCTCAGGCCGCGGGGGCCATGGCCGGCGAGTTCTCGTACGGAGTCGCGGCGACAGCCGGTTTCGCCGGTCTTGCCATCGTGGCGATCGGCGTCGCCAACACCTAGAACTGACGTTCGACTCCTAGGCGAGAACGCCGCGCGTGAGCTGGGCGACCGCGTCCATTTCGAGCTCCTGGCCCGCCACCTCGTTCAGCACCTCGTCGGCGGTCATGCTCATCCCGGTCTCCCAGAGCTCACGCACGAGCGAACCGGCCTCGCGCTTCGTGAACCAGTCGCTGCCGAAGCGCTCGCGCAGGTGCGTACGGAACTGCGCCTCGAACGCCCACGAGCGCAGGTAGCCGGTGACGTAGAAGCTCGAGTCGATGTCGGCCAGGTAGTCGGCCGCGGCGGGCTCGATCTTCAGCGCGTCGCCGAGCAGCTCGACGTAGCGGTTCGAGAGCTTCGTCGGATCGTCGGCCTGGTGGAACTCGATCTCGTAGAGGAGCTTCGCCGAATAGCGGCGCACCATGTACAGGAGCTGGGTCACGCCCTCGCGCTCGAACTCGTCCGGCCGCGGGAAGTCGAGGCGCCGCGTCAGCCAGGCCGGGTCGTCGGTCAGGTGCTGCATGAGCATCGCCCAGCCCTCGGTGACGGCGACGTCGCCGAGGCGCTTCTCCTCCATCGAGAGGCCGGCCGAGGTGTTCGCGTAGTGCTCGGTGTGCCCGGCCTCGTGGAACAGGGCGCGCCAGTCGTCGGCGCCGCCCATCGGCTGGATGACGAGCACCACGCGGCCCGGGATCTCGATCGGCGCGCAGAAGGCTCGCGGGCTCTTCTTCGGCCGCTGCTCGACGTCGAGCTCCACGTTCTCCTGAGACTTGAGGTCGACGCCCATGTCGCTCAGCGTCGCCTCGAGCGCGGGCAGCATCTTCTCGGCCGGGAACTGCGGGTCCCACTCGGGTGCCCGGAAGGTGCGGATCACGTCCCACCGGCGCGCCTCGTCGAGCCCGATCCCGACACGCGCGCGGAAGAGCCTGTCGGCGGACTCCTCGAATAGCTTCTCGGTCGAGTCGAGCAGGTCGCGGCACTGGTCGGCCAGCTCGTCCAGACGGAAGCCGAACCGGCGGTAGAGGTCCGCGTAGTTCGGCGCCTCGAGGCGCTCGACGCCTGCGTGGACGATGTGCACGCCCTCGGCGTGGAGCGGGTTCAGATGCTCTTCCGTGAGCTCGACGCGCGCCTTGTCGATCCGCTCCCGTTTGTCGCGGTCCGGCTCGTTCGCCATCGCGGGCCGGAGCATCCGGAACGGGATCGTCTCGCCGTCGACCTCGGCCTCGAGGGTCGCCTCGAGCTCGGCCGTCTTCTCCGCCTGCTCGCGCGTCAGCTCACCGAGATAGCCCTCGGAGGCGAAGCGCCAGAGCTCGGTCACGCGGCGGTCGCCGTTCGCCGTGCGGCCGAGCGCGAGCGCCTGGTCGAGCTGCGTCAGGTCGGTGAAGCGCTCGAAGATCGGAGCCAGCTCGAGCTTCTCCTTGTGGCCCGCGTAGTGGAGGTAGTACTCCTCGTCGAGCTCCGCGATGAAGCGGTCGGCCCGGTCGCGAAAGCGGTCGAGGTCGGCGGAGGTGAGAGGAGGGGTTGCGCTCGAGATGCGCCTAGGATAACCGCGTGCGCGAGATCGACATCAGCACCGAGCGGAAGACGCAGCTCGTCGAGATCACGCGCGAGGTCGAGGCCGCGCTGAACGGTGTCGACGGCGCCAAGCACATCGAGGCCGGCGAGGAGAACGCGCCGTCACACGTCCGCGCCTCGCTGGCCGGGCCGCAAGTGCTCGTGCCGCTGGAAGGCAGTCGCCTCGCGCTGGGAACGTGGCAGGGCATCTTCTTCTGCGAGTTCGACGGCCCCAGGAAGCGAAAGGTGTACGTCACACCGCTCACGTGATCGAGGTCGAGCACCTCACCAAGCGGTTCCGGAAGACGCTCGCGGTCGACGACCTGAGCTTCAAGGTGCGCGAGGGCGCGATCACGGGCTTCCTCGGGCCGAACGGCGCCGGAAAGACGACGACGCTGAGGATCATCCTCGGGCTGGTACGACCAAGCTCTGGTCGGGCAACGGTGAAGGCGCAGCTCTACCGACAACTCCGGGATCCACTGAGGCAGGTCGGCTCCGTGCTGGAGGCATCGAGCTTCCATCCCGGCCGGTCGGGGCGGGACCATCTCCACGTCGTCGCGGCTTCGGCCGGAATCGAGCGGAGCCGAGTCGACGAAGTCCTCGGGCTCGTGCAGTTGACGAAGGACGGAAGCCGGCGGGTCGGCGGTTATTCGCTCGGCATGCAACAGCGCCTCAGTCTCGCCGCGGCTCTGCTCGGGGATCCGGGCGTGCTCGTTCTCGACGAGCCTGCGAACGGCCTCGATCCGCAGGGGATCCACTGGTTGCGCGACCTTCTGCGCGCACTCGCCGCCGAGGGTCGCACGATCCTGATCTCGAGCCACGTCCTCCCCGAGATCGAGCAGATCGCGGACGAGGTCGTGATCGTGCATCGAGGAAAGCTCGTCGAGCAGGCGCCGACCGCGGAGCTGGCCGCACGGATCTCCGGAGGGATTCGCGTCCGCAGCCCAGAGGCCGATCGGCTCCGGGAGATCCTCGAGCAGGCGCGGGTCAAGGTGACCTCGGCCCAGGCAGACCTGATCGTGGTCGGTGACGGCTCCACCGAGCGCATCGGAGAGCTCGCCGCGGCGAACGGCATCGTGCTCCACGAGCTCGCCGTGGAGAAGGCGACACTCGAAGAGGCGTTCCTCGAGTTGACCGGCCACGAGACCACGCGCTGATGAGACTCTTCGCCTCGGAGCTGCTCAAGATCCGGACCGCGCCGCGCACGGTGATCGGGCTCCTCCTGGCCGAGCTCGCGGTCGTCGCAGTCGGGACCGCGTCGACCATCGATTCGGCGACGAGCTCGGGGGCGCCCCCGGGCTTCGAGTCTCCGGCGGAGCGCAACCTGGAGCGCGATCTGATCGGCGCTGTCAGCTCGTCACTTCTCTTCGCGCTGATCCTGGGCGTGCTCGTTATCACCTGGGAGTATCGCCACGGGACGATTACGCAGACGTTCCTCGTCACGCCGGTCCGCGAGCGCGTGGTCGGGATCAAGATGCTGGCTGCTGCTGTCGTGGGAGCCGCCCTCGTCGTGCCGGCACTGATCCTCATGCTCGTGATCGCCGAGATCTGGGTCGGCGACAAGCTGCAGTTCGGCGGGCACGAGCTCGCGCTGATGGGGCGCGTCTTCCTGGGCGCGGCGATCGTGGGCGCTCTCGGGCTGGAGATCGGGGCCGGGATCGGGCGGCAGCTCGGCGCGATCCTGCTTGCGTTTGCATGGGCTGCCTTCGTCGAGCCTGCGCTCTCGATCTGGGGCTCGATTCAGCCGTACCTTCCGCTTCACGCCCTGTTCCAGGGTGTGCTCGGAAACGGCGACGCGTCCCTCTCGTTAGGCCGCGGACTGCTGACGATCGCGGTTTACCTCGCGGCGCTGGGGACGACCGCGGTCGTCCTCACGCGCCGCCGCGACATCACGTAGCGAGCGGGCCGCTGACGACGATCTGCGTCGGCGCGGGGCGGTAGCCGAGCAGCGCGTTCACGCCCCGCATGCCCGTGTTCGTCTCGTCGTTGGTCGTGAAGATCTGCTCGATGCCGGCTGCGCGGGCTCGGGCGACCTGCTCTCGCTTGAGGGCGGTGGCGATTCCGCGGCGGCGCCACCGGGGGCGCACGGCGGTGAGCATGTTCTCGGCGATCGGCGAAGACGCGCCGCGTCGGCGGAGGCCCGTGTAGCCGACGACCTCCTGGCCGTCCAGCGCGGCGATGACGGCATCCGGGACTGCGCCCGGCCCCTCGAGGTACTGCTCGCGCCAGCGCTCGTAGGGCTGGGGCTCGAAGTCGTCGCCTTCCGGCCTTGGGACGTCGGCGGCGACCTCGCAGTCGACCTCGTGGACGGCCGGCTCGAGGTCGGGGCGCTCGGCGAGCGAGACGAGCTCGATGCCCTCGACTCGTTCCGTGGAGAGATTCGCGGAGGCTGTGTCGAGGACGACCTCGTATTCGCGGCCGGCCTCGCGAAAGCCGCGGTTCCGGAGAAAGCTCCTCGACCCGTCGTCGTCCTCGCGCACGCGCCCCCAGAGCGAGTCGCGGCCGAGCTTTCGCGCGTGCTCGGAGAGCAGCTCGTACATCTGCGTTCCGACCCCCTGGCCGCGGTGCTCCGGCAAGACGCGGGCCATCGCGTACAGGCTGCTCTGGATCGACGAGGGTCGACCGACGCCGCAGCCGAGCGCCTCGTCGCCGGAAAGCGCGAGCAGGAACGCGCTTTCGGTGTCCGACGCGACGAAGTGCGCGATCTCGTCGACGTCGAACACGTCGCCTGACACGCGCCTCAGGATCTCCGCCCACTGCTCGTACTGCGCCTGCCTCGAAGGCCTCTCGAACCTCAGCTTCACACCCGAACCCTATGGCGGAAGTCCGCCGCGGGCCGCCGGGTAAACGTTTCCTCAAGGCGTGTAAGACGGCCATGCCGGCAAAGCCGGCACGGCCTTAGTGTCGGCGCCGCCGAGTCGGCGCCTTATTCTGGGCTCATGGCCGCCCCGGTGCGACTGGACGACGAGCTCGACCTCAGGATCGAGTCGCTCGCGTACGGCGGCAACGGCGTCGCGCGGCTGAACGGCTTCGTCGTCTTCGTCCGCCGCGGGCTGCCCGGGGACGTCGTTCGCGCGCGCGTAACGAAGGTGAAGCGGAATCACGCCGAGGCGCTGGCGCTCGAGGTGGTGGAGCCCGGAGCGCCGCGCGTCGACGCGCCGTGCGAGCACTACCCGGCCTGCGGCGGCTGCCGCTTCCAGGATCTCGCCTACGAGGCGCAGCTGGACGCGAAGGCGGCGCAAGTGGCGGAAGCTTTGCGCCGAATCGGGCGCATCGACGAGCCGCCCCTGGAGCCGATCGTCCCGGCCGACCCGATCTTCCACTACCGGAACAAGCTCGAATACTCGTTCACGTCGACGCCCGAAGGCCCCGCGCTCGGGTTCCATCGCGCCGGGCGCTGGGACGAGGTGCTCGACATTCGCAAGTGCTGGCTGACGACCGACCTCGGCAACGGGATCCGCGACGCGGTCCGTACATGGGCGCGCGAGCAGCGCCTCGAGGCCTACGACCAGGCCGAGCACACCGGCTTCCTGCGCCACCTCGTCGTTCGCGAGGGCCGCAACACGGGGCAGACGCTCATTCAGCTTGTCACCGCGCCCGGCAGGCTCGACGCCGACAGCTTCGTCGCCGCGCTCGAGCGGTTCCCGGAGGTGCGGTCGATCCACTGGTCCGTCAACGACCGCCCCGCGGAGGTGACGAACCTCCCGACG
>VAXT01000111.1 GCA_005883245.1 Actinomycetota bacterium
GTTCGCGCAGCTCTTCGACACGATTCTGATCAACGTCACGGGCTTCTTCCGGGACATGCCCTCCTGGGAGTTCATGCGCAAGGAGATCGTGCCGAAGATCGCGGCGGCGAAACGATCCGACGAGCAGATCCGGATCTGGTCGGCCGGCTGCGCGACCGGCGAGGAGGCCTACTCGCTGGCGATGATCTTCGCCGATGAGCTCGGTGACGAGGGGTTCTCGGAGCGGGTCAAGATCTACGCCACCGACGTCGACGAGCGTGCGCTCAGCGAAGGACGCCACGGGATCTTCGCCTCCGACACGGTCAAAGACGTGCCCGAGGCGTACCGAGAGCGGTACTTCGAGTCCATCGACGGCCGCTCCATCTTCAGCTCGGATCTCCGGCGGGCAGTGATCTTCGGGCGAAACGACCTTCTCGTCGACCCACCGATTTCGCGCATCGACCTGATCTCGACCCGGAACACGCTCATGTACTTCAACCCGGACGCCCAGCGGCGAATCCTGCTCAACTTCCACTTCGCGCTGCTGCCGACGGGCTATCTCTTCCTCGGGCGCTCCGAGACGCTTCTCACGCGTTCGAGTCTCTTTGTGCCGGTCGACCTGAAGAGGCGCGTGTTCGCGCGCGGCGTTCGCGAAGACATGCAGGAACAGCTGCGGGAGATGGTCGAGGGGGACCGAGCTCCGATCGTCCCGGCCCCCGAAGCTGAGCGCATCCGCGAGGCGAGCTTCGATGCAGCGCCGATCGCACAGCTCGTCGTCGATCCCGCCGGGCACCTCGCAGCCGCCAACATGCAAGCGCGCACGCTCTTCGGGCTCGGTCAGCGCGACCTCGGACGGCCGTTACAAGACCTCGAGCTCTCGTACCGGCCGGTCGAGTTGCGCTCGGTGATCGAGCAGGCCCACACGGCGCACCACACGGTGAGCGTTCGGGACATCGAATGGATTCGGGGGGGCGACTCACGGTCGTACGACATCCAGGTCGGCCCGCTGCACGCAGCCGACGGCTCGCTCGTTGGCATGTCCGTCACGTTCGCGGAGACAACGCGCTACCGCAAGCTTCAGGAGGCGAACGAGCTGCAGAAGGAGCGTCTGGAGACGGCGTTCGAGGAGCTCCAATCGACGGCCGAGGAGCTCGAGACCACGAATGAAGAGCTCCAGTCGACGAACGAGGAGCTGGAGACGATGAACGAAGAGCTCCAGTCGACGAACGAGGAGCTGAACACGATGAACGACGAGCTCCGGCTGCGAACCGAGGATCTACACCAGGTCAACGCGTTCCTCGAGTCGATTCTCGGCGGCCTGCACGCGGGTGTAGCGGTCACCGACGGCGAGCTGCGCGTTCAGGCGTGGAACGAGCGCGCCAGGGATCTCTGGGGCCTTCGTGCCGGCGAGGTGCACGGAAAGCACCTGATGAACCTCGACTTCGGACTGCCGATCGACCAGGTGATGCCCCTTCTGCGTGGCGTCGTCAACAACGGTTCCCAGGACGGCGAGGTCAAGCTCGAAGCTACGAACCGGCGAGGCCGGCAGATTGAAGTGCGGGTGCGTGTCTCACCGATGAACGGTCCGGAGGGGGACGTGCGGGGCGCAATCGTCGTCATGGAAGAGGTCGACTCGAAGCAGGACGAGTGACGGAGCTCGGCTTCGACGTGGACGACGCCGCGTTTCGCGAGGACCGCGCGCGCTACGAGGATCTCTTCGAGTTCGCGCCCGTCAGCTACGTCATCACGGACCCGGCGGGGTCGATCCTCGAGGCGAGCCGAACTGCGGGCACGCTGCTGGGCGTCGATCGCGACCGCCTCGTGGGCAAGCCGATCACGATCTTCGTCCCGGTCGAGAATCGAAGACAGTTCCGGCGGACGCTCCTCGGTCTGGCTCACAGCAGGAGCGAGGCGGAATGGGAGCTCGAGCTCGAGACGCGGGACGGCAGGCGGTTCCACGCGCAGGTCAACGCCGCGCGCTCGCTCGGCGGCGGCCTCCGCTGGATGATCCAGGACGTCGGCGAGCGCGTCGAGAACGAGCATCGTTTGCGGACGCTGGCGAGCGCCCTCGAAGAACGGGTGCTGGAGCGGACGGACGAGCTCGAACGCGAGCGCGCACGGCTGATGGCGATCGTCGAGCAGATGCCCGGCGGGCTCCTCGTCGTCGAGAAGCCGAGTGGCCGCGTCCTCACGATGAACGAGCAGGCTCAGGACGTTCTCGGCCCCGTCGCACACCTGGATGCGACCTCGCCGTTGGGCCGTGTGCTCGAGGGCGACGCCGCGGTCTCCGAGCGCGTCGAGCTCGTCACACCGGACGGCGCTGCGTGCACGCTCCGTGTGAGCGCCAGGCCGGTGCGCGACCGTCTTGGACGGATCACGGCCGGGGTCTTGATCTTCGAGGAGATCACCGAGCAAGAGGCGCGACAACGCGCCGAACGCGACTTCGTCACGAACGCGGCTCACGAGTTGCAGAGCCCGATCGCCGCGATCACGAGCGCGGTCGAGGTGCTCCAGGCGGGGGCCAAGGAGGCCCCGGAGCGCGACCTGTTCATCGAACACATCGAGCGCGAAGCACAGCGGCTCGTGCGATTGACACGGGCGCTGCTCACACTCTCCCGTGCGCAGACCGAGCTCGAGGAGCCGCGAACGGAAGTTGTCGACCTCTGCCCCATGCTCGAAGCGATCGTCGGCCGCATGGAGCCTGCCGACGACGTGGTGATTACGGTCGCTTGCCCGGTCGACCTCGCGCTCGTCGCAAACCGGGAGCTGCTCGAACAGTTGATCTCGAACGTCGTCCGGAATGCGGTCAAGTACACGGAGTCGGGCTCGATCCGGCTCGAAGGAAGGTTGCACGACGGGGCGGCCGAGGTCCGCGTCGTCGACACGGGCGTCGGAATCTCGGCCGACGCTCTGCCGCGGGTGGCCGAGCGCTTCTACCGTGAAGACGTGACGAGGGAAGGCTTCGGGCTCGGCCTGGCGATCGTCCAGGCCTCTCTGTACGCGATGGGCGGCGAGCTCGAGGTGGCGTCCGAGGGCATCGGTCGGGGCACGACGGTGACGATGACGCTCCCGCTGGGAGCGAAGCTGGTGGCGCGGTGACCAGGATTCTCGTCGTCGACGACGAGCCCGCGCTCCGCGACACCGTGAGCTATGCGCTGCGCCAGGAAGGCTTCGAGGTCGAGCTGCGGCCGGATGGCGAGTCGGGGCTGGCCGCGGCGCTCGAGAACGGGTTCGACCTCGTCATTCTCGATCTCATGCTTCCGGGCTTGCCGGGGACCGACGTCTGCCGTCGCCTGCGGGCGGAGAGCGCAGTTCCGATCGTCATGCTGACGGCGAAGAACGCAGAGCTCGACCGTGTGCTCGGCCTCGAGATCGGGGCGGACGACTACGTGACGAAGCCCTTCTCGATGGCCGAGCTGACGGTGCGCGTCCGAGCGATTCTGCGCAGGCGGGAGCTCGACCGCACAGGCGTCGGCGAGATCCGCCGCGTCGGCAACCTCGAGCTCGACCCGGTCCGGCACCGCGTGCGTGTCGACGACGAGCAGGTCTCGCTGACCCCTTCCGAGTTCCGGCTCCTGGATTTCCTCGCCCGCGACCCGGATCGCGTCTTCAGCCGCAAGGAGATCATGCAGCATCTCTGGGACAGCTCGTACGTCGGCGACCAGCGCGCCTGCGACATCCACATTTCGAACCTGCGCCGCAAGGTCGAGGCAGACCCATCCGAGCCGAGGCGGATTGTCACGGTTCGTGGGATCGGCTACAAGCTCGTCGCTGTGTGAGCGAATCCGTACCGAGCCGAAGGAAAACGCTAAGCCGCACGTCTCTACGCTCGGGTGGTGTCCGTCATCGGCTTCGATGTCCGCACCGCCCAGCTCACGCCCAGCACGTACGTCGTCTCCGTGACGGGAGAGATTGACGCCTTCACGTCTCCTGCGCTCGAGCGGGAGCTGGAGTGGGTGCTGGGCGACGGGGGGAGCAATGCGGTCGTGGATCTCGGAGAAGTGGCCTTCATCGACTCGACGGCGCTGAGGGTCTTGCTCAGAGCGCTGCCCAAGTTCTCCAAGCGCGGAGGGAAGCTCGTCCTCGTCTCGGACGACGGCCGCGTGCTCAGGACACTGGAGATCACCGGGCTGGACCGAAAGTTCAAGGTCGAGTCGAAACTCGCGGAGGCCATCGCCCAGAGAAGAGCCTCGATGCGGAAGGCGAAGGCGGCGAGGACCGTCGGTTTCCCTCCGGCTCCTCGCCGCTTCGTCTCGTACGAGGCGCCGTCCGCGACTGGCGCTGCAGCTGCGGCCACGAGTACCGGGTGCTGGTGGAGCCCTTGACGTTCTGGGCCCGCAACTCCCGGCACGGATTCCGGAGGAGCCCGACAGACACGTGCGTCGCCTGCGACGCCGACCTCGAGGACGTCTTCGCCATGGAGACGGCCCGGCGCGTGATCGCTTCGATCCTCAGCTAGAGCGTCTTGGCCGAGGGAGTGGCGGGACCTCCCGGAGAGGGCTGTCGCGGTTGCTGCCGAGCACGTTGCGACTGCCGGGGCTCCGATTGAGAGGAGCGAATGGATCCGGCCACTCCCTCTCAGGTGAGCGTAAGTGGACCCGGGCAGGTTTTCGGTCGCAGTTCTGTGTGGTTTCTCTCACAAAGCCTCGTTGTCCGGCGTCAGCCTGGTGCGTTTGCGTGACAACTCTGGACGAGATTGCGCGTGTGTCCGGCGGCGGCGGCGGCGTAGCTCGACCTGATCCAGCTCAGGCCGCCGTCGTGGGCGTAGACAACGTACGGGACCGTGGGCGGGACCGCCGGCCTCCAGTCCTCGGGAGCCCCGGCGGGCGCCTCGAGGACGTTGTGCGCGAGCAGGTTGTCGAGCGCGGCGTGGGCGCGCGCCTGGCCCGCCGTGTCGCCGGCGCGGATCGAGCGCACCCAGTAGCACTCCCACGCGTTCTGGGCCGTCAGCACCGCGATGCCACCTCCGGCTCCGCGGCCGGTGACGCTGTTCGGCGGGCCCCCGTGGAAGCGCGGCCAGGTCGCACCGGGCGGCAGTTCCAACTGGCTCTGCGCCTGGAGGTACTCGGCCCTCGTCACGTCGGGGCCGACCACGTCGCTGCCGACGAGGCGTGAGATCGCGAACGCCGTCGACGCGAGGAGCGCGGCGACAGCGAAGGCAACGGCGAGCGTGAGCCCGCGACGGCGGCGGAAGAACGGCTCGCGCGCCGTCGTGGCCAGTCTCGGGTCGCCCGGCCGCGCCGTGATCTCGTTGAAGAGGTCGAGGGAGTCCGTCTGCACGATCAGCGGCTGCGGGTTTGCGGCCTGCACGCGGATGAGAAGCGAGTCGTTCTTCATGTCCTCTCCATGGTCAGCTTGGTGTCGGGTGCCGTCGCGAGCCCGGCGAGCTTCGCCTCGACCCGCCGTCGGGCCCGCAGGAGGCGTACGCGGAACGCGGTCGGCTTGATGCCGAGGGCGCGTGCTGCCTCGGTCGGCGTGAGCTCCTCCCAGGCGGTCAGGAGGAGCGCCTCGCGCTCTAGTGGCGAGAGCTCGTTCAGAGCCGTGGCGAGCTGAGGGTCCAGTTCGAAGACTTCGGCTGCGGTCTCGGGTGCGACGAGCTCGTGGCGGTGCCGTCGTTCGGTTGCGGCCTTGCGCGACTCGGCGAGCAGCAGGTTCCTGGCAGTCGCGTACAGCCAGGGCCGCGGATCGTCCTCGGGGACGTCCGCCAGCCGGCGCCAGGCGATCATCATCACCTCGGCCGCGAGCGCGTCCGCGTCGAGGCTGCCGCGCCGGCGCGCGTAGGCCGTGACGGCGCCGAGGTGTGCGAACACGAGGCGGAACCGGGCTTCGTGCGTCCCAGTCGATTGCACGGCCATACCTCTATCTGTCGCGAAGCGCCTCTTGCGTTACAGCGCTCCGCCATGTAGGAACTGCCCTGAGCGTCAGCCGCGGCCGGTGGTCACGCGGCACGGGGGAGATGCCTGCCGCTGAGGTGGTCGACGACGCGCTCGGCTTCGAGTGGAAGCACCGACAGCTCGGGTGGCGGCCGGCGGATGAAGCCGTGTAGGAGCATGAGGTCTTCCGCCTGGCTTGCCGTCAGCGCCTCCTCGAGCGGGTCTGAGCCGCGGCAGGCTGCGATCCCGGCCTCGATCT
>VAXT01000112.1 GCA_005883245.1 Actinomycetota bacterium
CCCCCGCAGCCGGAGCCGCCGCCTCAGCCTGAGCCGCCGGACCCTGAGCCGCCCGTGCCCGAGGAGCCGCCGACCGGCCCCGACCTGCCACCGCCGGGCGCCGTTTAGAATCCGCCGCCCGACAAGCGAGGAAGGGAGAGCGGAGAGATGGCAGCTGTCGCGAAGGTCGTGAGGATCATCGGCTCGTCCCGGAGAGCTGGGCGAAGGCCGGCGACGCGGCCGTTCAGGAGGCGGCGAAGACCCTGCGCGGGATCAGCGGTGCGCACGTCGTCTCGATGAGCGCCCAGGTGGAGGACGGCAGGATCAGCGAGTACCGGACGACCGTCGACATCGCGTTCGGCGTCGAAAGCTAAGCGCGACACGCTAAAGGTGTAGTGCGTTTCGCACTACACTTGGAGCGGTGGCCACTGCTCCTCCGATGTCGTTACGCCTTGGGCGCGACGGGCTCCGCGAGCTCGACGAGATCGCGCGGCGGCGTGGAATAACGCGCGCGGAAGCCGCTCGCCAGGCGATCGCCGAGACCGCTGAGCGCGACCGCCGTCGTCGCGGGCTCGCAGCCGAGGCGCGGGCGCTGATGGATGACCGCGACTACGTGCGCGAGGCGCGTGAGGTTGCGGAGCTCATGGAGCAGCTGCGTGGTCCGAGGTGACGTCCACGAGATCGTCCTACCCCGTCACCGCGGCCGTGTCCAAAGTGGTCGCCGCTTTGCCGTGATCGTCCAGGCGGACGATCTGCTCGCACTCTCCACCGTCATCGTCTGCCCGACGTCGCAGTCGACGCGCTCTGCGAGTTTTCATCCGGAGGTGTCGGTCGAGGACGAGCCGACCCGGGTCCTGTGCGAGATGGTCGGCGCGGTCGACGCGCATGCTCTCGGAAAGCAGGTCGGCCACCTCACGATCGACGAGATGCGAAGCATCGACGACGCGCTCTTGCTGGTGCTTGATCTATAGCCAGCTGGGACTCGTCCACGTCACCTTTCGTCGCCTGAAATCAGGGCGCGTGCAAAATCGCCGGGGTTGAAGGGCCGAAGGTCTTCGATCGCCTCACCGACGCCCACGAGCTTGACCGGCAAGCCGAGCTCGTGGGCGATCGCGAGCGCGACGCCGCCCTTCGCGGAGCCGTCGAGCTTCGTCAACGCGACGCCGCTCACCTCGACCGCCTCGCCGAAGAGCTGCGCCTGGCGGACCCCGTTCTGGCCCGTGGTCGCGTCGACGACCAGGAGCGTCTCGTGCGGTGCGCCTTCGAGGCGGCTCTCGATCACGCGACGGATCTTTGCCAGCTCTTCCATCAGGTTCGTCTGTGTGTGCAACCGGCCGGCCGTGTCCACGACGACGACGTCTCGGCCGCGCGCGGTGGCGGCTCCGATCGCGTCGTAGGCGACCGCGGCCGGGTCCCCCCCGCGCTCCGAGCCGACGAAGTCAGCCTGGGCGCGCTTCGCCCAGATCTCGAGCTGCTCCTCGGCCGCGGCCCGGAAGGTGTCCGCGGCGGCGACGATCACGGAGCGCCCGTGCTCATTCAGGTGGTATGCGAGCTTCCCGATCGTCGTCGTCTTCCCGGTGCCGTTGACGCCGACGACGAGCAGGACGCTGGGTCGTTCGCGGATGGCGAGCGTTCCGGGCTCCCCTAGTAGCGACGACGCTTCGTCGACGAGCGCTTCGGTGAGGTTGCCCGTCACACCGCGAGCCTCGAGCCGCTGGACGAGCTCGGCCGTGGCCGGGACGCCGACGTCAGCCGCGATCAGCGCCTCCTCGAGCCGCTCCCAGGCCTCGTCGTCGGCGGGGTCGAAAGCGGCGGCGGCCAGCTCGCCGGTCAGGGCGCGGCGGCTCTTGCCGAGCGAGTCGCGCAGGCGCCCCAAGAAACCGGGCTCGGCCGCCCGTTCCTCGACACGCTCCTCGTCCCCGAGCAGGGCACTCCAGGTCGTCATCGCGACGAGAGGCTACGCGGCGACGGCTTCGCGCGGGAGGCGGCGCGACACGATCTGCGAGATGCCGTCGGCGCCCATGGTCACGCCGTACAGGATGTCCGCGGCCTCCATCGTCTTCTTCTGGTGCGTGATCACGATGAACTGCGCCTCCTCGGAGTAGCGGCGCAGCAGCGCGACGAAGCGGCCGATGTTCGCGTCGTCGAGGGCGGCTTCGACCTCGTCCAGGAGGTAGAACGGATGCGGCCGCGCCAGGAAGAGCGCGAACAGGAACGAGATCGCGCCGAGCGCCTTCTCGCCGCCGGAGAGCAGTGAGAGGCGCGTGACCTTCTTGCCGGCGGGGCGGAGCTCGATCTCGATGCCCGGCTCGGTGTCCTCGTCCTCGCCTTGGAGCTCGGGCTCGGTGAGGCGCAGACGTCCCTCGCCGCCCGGGAACAGCGTCGCGGCCACCTCCTGGAAGTGGTCGCGAACCGCGGCGAAGGTCTCCTCGAAGCGGCGCTCGACGGTGTCCGCGAGCTCGTTCCGCAGAGCCTCCAGCTCTTTCAGGCTCTCCTCGAGATCGGAACGCTGGACGCGGAGCTCCGTCAGGCGCTCTTTCTCGCGCTCGTACTCCTCCTTCGCGAGCGGGTTGACGCTGCCGAGCGCCTCGCGGCGGCGCTCCAGCCTCGCAAGCTTGTCCGCGAGCTCCTCGGGATCGTCGCCCTCCGCCGGCTCGGCGCCGGCTTCCCGCATGCGGCGCTCGAGCTCCTTCGTCTCCGCGGCGAGGGTCGCGAGCTCGACGTCGATCGCCGACGACCGCTCGCCCGCCTCCGAGGCAGCGCGCCGCAGCTCCGCCTCCTGCGCCCCGAGCTCGCGGAGCTCCTCGCCGAGCTGCCTGGCCCGCTCGCCTCGGGCGTCCGCGCGGGCGCCCAGGCTCGGCTCGAAGCGGATCGCGTCCTTGAGCGCCTCGGCCAACGAGCCGACGAGGGCCTCGGCCAGCTCTGCGGGACGCTCGTCCAGAACCGGCGCCTGCGTGGTCGCGCGCTCCGCGGAGGCGTCCAGCTCGGCGATCTCCGCCTCGAGCGCACGCCGCCGCGCCTCCAGCTCGAGCAAGACCGCCTCTGCCGCCTCGCCCGCGTACCAGAGCTCCCCGCGCGCCGGATCGAACGCGAAGCCTTCCCGCGTCACCGAGAGCTCCGTTGCGCGGAGCAGATCGTCCTTCTCGACGATCGGCGCTTCCGGCCTCGTCCCTCCGATCACGACGCCGAGGTTTCCCAGCCCCGCGGCGCGCGCCTGCTCGAGATAGTCGAGCGCCGCCTGGGCGTCGTCCGCGACGACGGCCGCGGCTCGCCACCCGAGCGCAGCCGCGACGGCCCGCTCGTCTCCGGCGTCCACCTCGAGCGACGAGAGAACGAGCCTCTGCCCGCGCTCGGCGAGCACTCGTGCGGCAGGAGGCAGGCCCTCGAGCTCGGCCAGCGTCCGTTCGAGCGCCCCGAGCCGCTCGCGCCCAAGCCGGGCTTCCTCGAGTAGACGCTCGCGCTCGGCCGACCGCACGGGCGGTGGATCGGCCCGCAGCCTCGCGGCCAGCGCCTGCGCGCTCTCGCGCCGGTGCTCGAGCCGTTCGGCGGCGCTCTTCAACCGGTACAGCGCAGCGGTCGCCTCCTCACGTCCGCCTGCGGCGCCGACGAGCTCGCCCTCGACCCGGTCCCGCTCGCCGAGCAGCGCCTCGAGCTCCTTCCCGGTTCGATTTCGCGCGAGCGTCGCGGCCTCGCGGCGCTCCTCCGCCGACGAGCGCCGCTCCTCGACCGCGGCCAGCTCGAGCTGCGCGATCCGCGCCCGAACCGCACCGATCTCGGCCCGCAGCTTCTCCGCCCGCTCCGCCGCAGTCGCCTGGATTGCGAGCGGCCGCAGCCGCTTCTTGACCTCCGCCTCGAGGTCGCGAGCCCGCTCGACGTCGACTGCGACGCGCGCGAGCTTCAGCTCGGCCCGGTG
>VAXT01000113.1 GCA_005883245.1 Actinomycetota bacterium
CGCGACTTTGGGCCTGTGACACGCGCCGCGATCTTCGGCCGCGTCTTTCTCATCTATTGGCCGCTCCGACGATTCGGTGCGCCCGGCTACAACAAGCGACTCGCACCGCCTGGAGAAGTCGCCTGCTGAGTATCGCCTCGCCGCCCCGGCGCCTCGGGGGACTTCGTGAACGCTCGTTCAGCCGAGCATCGGCTTCGACGCTAGCGCTTCAGGCGTCACGGTGAGGATTCGCGACCTCAACTGGATGCAGCTCGAGGCCTACCTGGGCGGAGACGACCGGATCGTGCTCCCCGTCGGCTCGACCGAGCAGCATGCCTACCTCTCTCTCGAGACCGACAACATCCTTGCCGAGCGCGCGTCTGTTGAGGCCGCCGAGCCGCTCGGGGTCCCGGTGCTGCCGGTGCTGCCATACGGTGTGACCGGCTTCACCGCGTACCCGGGCAGCCCCACGCTCCTGGAGTCCACGCTGGTCGCAGTCCTCTCGGACGTCGTCGATTCGCTGCTCGGCCAGGGCTTCGCGCGGATCCTCGTCGTCAACGGTCATGGCGGAAACACCGAGTCAGGCAGGGCGTGGACACGACGCCGGTCCGGCAAGGCGGTGGTCTGGCATGAGCTTTGGGAAGGACGACCGGACGAGATCGCGGCGGAAATCGATCCCGACTACGACCATGCGTCGTGGTCGGAGAACTTCCCCTGGACGCGGCTTCCCGGCGTTGTGATTCCGGCACAGCGCAAGCCACCGGTCGAATGGCCCGAGGACGGAAACCCCGGGACGTGGAGGGAGGCCCTCGGCGACGGCTCGTTCGGCGGCCTCTACCAACGGTCGCCGCAAGACGAAAGCCGGCTCTGGGAGGCCGCGGTGCAGGCGATCCGTACGCGTCTCGAAGACTGGGACGCATAGAAAGAGGCGCCTACGCCTCGACGGCGGATTTGCCAGCCGAGGGTGCCTGACTCGACTGGTGGCCAGAAGTGCCCCTCCCTAGTAGCGTGCCGGGCATGGCCGACAACAGCATCTGGAGTGATGACTGGGAACCAGGAGAGGACTGGTCTGGCGGCGGAAGCCGTTCGAAGCGCCTACCTCGCGGTGACGACCTCGGCGCGAGCGTCTACGAGCTTGGCCCCGGGAATTGGGTCCCGTTCCACTTCCACCATGGCTCCGAGGAGCTACTTGTCGTGTTGCGAGGACGCCCGACTCTCCGAACAGGTGAAGGAAGCCGGCAGCTCGAGGAGGGTGAAGCGGTTCACTTCCCGAGAGGCCCGGACGGGGCGCACGGGCTCTCCAACGAGACAGACGACCCGGTGCGGTATCTCGTGGCGTCGACTTTGCGCTCACCCGAGGTGGCCGAGTACCCCGACACGAACCAGATCACGGCCCAGGCGCGCACCGGTTCACAGACGGGCGAGCGCCTTTGGCTGATCCACGAGGTCAGCCAGCGCACAGCCGAGTGACGTTCGCGCACGCGGGCTCACGGCAACGTAGCTCGAGCGAGTGTTCCTCAGCAGTCGCCTGGTCGAAGAGCGAGCCGTTCGGAGCGGAGTTCGCGAACGTCCGCGTCGATCGTGATCGCCTATGCGCCGACGGCGTCGCCATCGGCAGCACGCCGGTGCCATACCGACTGGACTACACACTTGTGACCGGAGCTGATTTCGTCGCGACTGAGGTCGAGGTCACGGCGTGGGGCGACGGCTGGCGCCGAGGCCTCACGCTGACGCACTCGTCGAGCGATGGGTGGACGGCGGCGACGCAGTCCGTGGGTGACCCGCCCTCGGCCCGCCAGGCGGCGACGTCGGTCACTTCTCCGATGCGCTCGATCCCGATCTCGGCCTCTCACCGCTCTTCAACACCATGCCTGTGTTGCGCCATCGCATTCACGAAGGCGGCTCGGCCGGGGACTTCGCGATGGTCTGGATCTCGGTCCCCGACCTCGGTCTTCGCCGCTCGGCTCAGCGCTACACGTTCGTCGAGGAGTCGACGGAGGGACGGCTCGTCCGCTTCGAGGCGATCGACGCAGACTTCGTTGCTGACGTCGTCTTCGACGAGCGGGGACTGGTTGTCGACTATCCGGGAATCGCCCGCAGGATCCCCACCCCCGACTATCTCGAAGGATCGATGACGCCATGAACGCCATCCGGCTACTCGAGGGGCGGCGCGCGCTTGTCACCGGCGCGAGCCGTGGGATCGGCGCGGAGATCGCCAGAGCGATGGCCCGCGCCGGCGCCGCGGTCGTCTTGGCGGCTCGCGACGAGGAGGCTCTCGCCCGCGTGGCCGCCGAGATCGAGAGCGACGGCGGTCGCGCCGTGGTCGCGGCGACGGACGTCTCCGAGCCGGAGGCCGTCGAGCGGCTTGTCGCGACGACGTTGGATGCGCTGGGAGGCCTGGACATCGCCGTCAACAATGCGGCGGGCGGAGGTCACGGGCCAACGCCTCTCACCGAGGTGAGCGAGGATCAGTTCCGCAGCGCGCTGGCGATCAGTCTCGAAAGCGTCTTCCTCTCGCTCAAGTTCGAGATTCCCGCGATACTCGAGAGCGGAGGAGGCGCAATCGTCAACATGGCCTCTACGGCGGGTCTCGAAGCGGTCGGCGGCCTCGCCGGATACGTCGCCGCCAAGCACGGCGTGATCGGTCTGACGAAGGTGGCAGCACTCGATTACGCCGCACAAGGCGTCCGGGTGAACGCGATCGCACCGGGGCCGATTCTCACCGAGCGCCTCGAGGCCGCGGGCGAGGACGCGCAACGCGCGGCCGCCGATGCGATGCCGATGCGCCGGATCGGACAGCCGATCGAGGTCGCGTCCGCAGCAGTCTGGCTGTGCTCCGACCAAGCTTCGTTCGTGACCGGAACGACCCTCATCATCGACGGCGGCAAGCTCGCCGGTGTACCGCCTTTCACTAGGCCGCGATGAACGGCGTCGCCGCCGTCCACGCGTAAGCGAACCACCTTTGGCGCAGCGCTCTCATCTCACTCTGACATCCCGCAGACCAAGAGCAGCACGAGCCAACCCGTCGTCGCGTCTTGCTGGCTCGTGCTCACACGCCTAGCTTTGTCGCCAGATTGCCTTCGCGGTGGACGTTGCGTACTCCGGTCGCCCGCTGGGCCGGAAGACCTGGATCGTCACCCCGCTGGGCGTGGTCCGGGTGTCGACCAGATCGAGCGCTACGTCCGGGCCGGTGTCCGCGAACAGGCGCGTGCCCTGGCCGATGATCACGGGGAACGTCAGCAGGTTGATCTCGTCGACGAGCTCGTTTTCGAGGAGCCAGCGCACCAGCTCGCCGCTTCCGTGCACCTGCAGCTCAGCGCCCGGTTCGGCCTTCAGCTCGCTGACCGCTGTGACCTCCCCGGCGATGACGGTCGTGTCCGCCCAGTTCGGCTCGGTGAGCGTGGAAGAGGCCACGTACTTGCGCCTCGAGTTCAGCGCCTGTCCGATCGGGCTCTTGCTCGGATCCTTCATCAGGCCCCAGGAGCCGGCGAAGATCTCGTACGTCCGCCGTCCGAACAGGAACGCGTCAGCGCGCGCGTAGACGTCGTTGAGGAACGCGCCGACCCCCTCGTCCGAGAGCGGGATTTGCCATCCGCCGCGCTCAAATCCTCCGCGGCGGTCCTCGTCAGGCCCGCCGAGGCCCTGCATGACTCCGTCGAGCGACACGGACTCGGTCACGGTCAGCTTCATGGTCGTCTCCTTTCCTCTATTCGTCTCATGGGTAGAGAGTGCGACCCGGGTGCGACCTCAGCCAGCAACGTCGGTTGGTGGAGCGGCCGGTAGTTGCACCGTGACGCGGAGCCCGCCGGCGGCCCGGGGGATGAGGGTGAGGGTTCCGTCGTGTGCTTGGGTGATGCTGTTGACGATTGCCAGGCCGAGGCCGACACCTGCGTCGTTCGTGCGTATGCGTTTGGTGCCGCGAAGAAATGGCTCGGCAAGCGTTGACACCGACTGTGGGGTGAGCCTCTCGCCGGTGTTCTCGACCGTGAGCACCACAGTCTTGGGGTGAGCGCTGGTCGTGATCCACACCGTGCCGTGTTCAGGCAGGTTGTGGACGATCGCGTTGTGCACGAGGTTCGTACTCAACTGCAGCAGGAGCGCGTGTGAGCCGATGGTGGGGGTCATGTCGCCGGAGGTCTCGATGGCGGCTGAGCAGGAGCAGTGCTTCGGTGAGGTCGATCGCCCGGGTGTTGACGTCGTGGAGGCGGTCGACGAGCTCGCCGGTGTCGCGGTTCTGATCGTTGCGGGCGACGTCGAGGAGTGTCTGCGTGATCGCCAGCGGGGTGCGCAGCTCGTGGGAGGCGTTGGCTGCGAATCTCTGCTGCTCGGCGACGTGCGCTTCGAGCCGCGCGAGCATGGTGTCGAAGCTGTCGG
>VAXT01000114.1 GCA_005883245.1 Actinomycetota bacterium
CTCCCGGATCGACCCGCACGATCTGTACCACGTGAGCCACGACGGTCTTGCGGGCGGGCTCGGACGCGCGCTCGTCTTCCTGAACTTCCCGACCGCGCTTGCGGCGATCGCCATCGTCATGCTCGTCGCCGACCGCAGCGGATGGCGATGGCCCGCGATCCTTTCAGTCGCCCTCTGCGCAGTGATCGTCGTTCCCGGAGTCGTCGACGAGGCCGATCTCGACGCGAAGTGGATCAACGTCGTGCCAGCCCTCGGTGTCGCGATTGCCATCTTCCTGACGCTTCGAGCCGGTCACGATGGCTGGGGAGACCCGCGCGGCGATCCGATCCGGCTCCCGGTCGCGATCGTGCTCGCGATCGTCGCGCTGCCCTGGATGTTCGCGCTCGTCGGCTTCTACTTTCCGGGCTCTCACGTGATCTACCAGGGTGAGCCGCGCGTCCATCTCGGCGAGCACCACGGCCTCGAGGGCTACCTACTCGTCCTGACCGCGCTTCTCCTCTCCAGGCAGCTCCCGAACATGAGGCACCCAACCACCCTCGCCGGCTACCTATCGCTGATGATCGCGTACGGCCTCGGGAACATGCTCAACGACGGCTGGCACGAGCAGGTCGTGAAGCGCGGCTGGGCGACCTGGCAGATTCCGAGCGTGCTCCAACCTGGCCTCACGTGGATGTGGGCACTGCTGATCGTTGCGGGAGCGGCGATCTTCTTCACCGCTTTCCAACAACGTCGTGACCACGCGGACACCCCCAGGTGACCACCAAGACCTAGCGCCGACGCCGCCGGGCGAACCTAGTCGCCGGAGGGCTCGGTCTTGGCCTCGGCCGAGGCCGTCGCTCCCGACTTCTTGCGCCGGTTGCGCCCGCCCCGCGAGCCTCGTCGCGTGCGCTTCTTCTTGGGGGGCTGCTGGCCGTCCTCGGCGGCGCCGTCGGTGCCGGTCGCCTGGCCAAGCTCCGGCGACGGGACGTGGATCGTCGCCGCTGCGGGCGGCTCTTCGGCCTGGCCGTTCTCCGCGGCTGCCGCGGTAGCCGGCTTCTTCCGGCGGTTGCGCCCGCCGCGCGAGCCGCGCCGGGTCTTCTTCTTCGGCGGGGGCGGCTCCGCGTCGGTCGCGACCGGCTCGGGCTTCTCTGGAACCGGCTCCTCGACCGCAGGCTCCTCGGCCGTAGCCTCCTCGGCCACATTCTCCTTCGTCTCTTCAACTTTCTTCTTGCGCGGCGCGCGGGTCGGCTTCTCGGCCTCGGACTCGGCGGTGATCGGCCCCTCGCCCCTCTTCGCGGTCTGGGCCGCGGTCTCGACGAGCGTCGCGTACGCCGCGCCGTTCAGGACGCGCTCGATCCGCACCTTGACCTTCTTGCCGACGAGCTTCGAAGCGTCCGCGACCGAGACCGACATCCCGTCGAGCTTGCCCACCCCGGATGCGATGTCGTGCTGGCCGACCTCGACGAGCTCGAGCCGGATCTCCGCACCCTCCTCGACGGGAGCCTTGGGCGCGATGTCCGCGAGCTTGCCCTCGGCCTTGACCTTGAAGTGGTCGAGCGCCACGCCCGCCTTGCCTTCGAGGAAGAAGCGCCGCTTGGCGAGCGTCTCGATCTCGGACAGCCGCGACGCGCCGGGGCCGATGAGGTGCGAGGCCACGTTCTCCTCGAGCTCGACGCGGAACGCCTCCACCCCGCGCTTCGCCTTCTTCGCGAAGTCGCGCAGCCTGCGCTCGGCGTCGATCGCGGCCGAGTGCGTGGAGAGGACGATCCCGTCCCCGCCGCAGGCCGGGCACTTCTGCGTGAGGATCTCGCGCGGCCCGTCGGTCACGTTCTGGCGCGTCATCTCGACGAGGCCGAGCGGCGAGATCTCGACGACGTAGGTCTTCGTCCTGTCGCGCTCGAGCTCGGACTTCAGCGCCTCCTCGACGGTCGCCCGGTTCTTCGGGTTCGCCATGTCGATGAAGTCGATGACGATGATCCCGCCGATGTCGCGCAGCCGGAGCTGGTGCACGACCTCCTTGACCGCCTCGAGGTTGTTCGCGGTGATCGTGTCCTCGAGCCGCCCGCCGGACGACTTCGAGCGCGAACCGACGAAGCGCCCCGTATTCACGTCGATGACGGTGAACGCCTCGGCGTAGTCGAACACGAGGTACCCGCCGGAGGGCAGGTCGACCCGGCGCGAGAGCGTCGACTTGATCGCGTCCTCGACGCCCTCGGCTTCGAAGAGCGGCGTCTTCTCGCGGTACCGGATGACGCGGTCGACCATGTGCGGCGAGGTCTTCTTCAGGTAACCGACGATGCGCTTGTACGTGCGGTCGTGGTCGACGAGCGCCTTCTCGAAGTCGTCGGTGAAGAGGTCGCGCGTGACGCGGAGCGGCAGCTCGGCCTCCTGGTAGACGAGCGCGGGCGCCTTCGCCTTGGCCGCGTTCGCCTCGATCGACTTCCAGAGCTTTTGGAGAAACGCGAGGTCGCGCTCGACGTCCTCCGCGGACGCGCCCTCGGCCGCGGTGCGGACGATGACGCCGCCCTTCTTCGGGGCGATCGCCTTGACGATGTCGCGAAGCCGCGTGCGCTCGTCGTCGTCGAGGCGTCTGGAGACGCCCAGGCCTTCGCCGCTCGGGACGAAGACGACGAAGCGGCCCGGGAGCGAGATCTCGGTCGTCAGCCGCGCGCCCTTCGACTTCATCGGGTCCTTGACCGCCTGGACGAGGATCTCCTGGTTGCGCTTGAGGAGGTCCTGGATCTTGCGGCCACCGCGGCCCTCGAGCTCGGGCGTCACGATCTCGTCGACGTACAGGAAGCCGTTCTTCTCGAGGCCGATCTCGACGAACGCGGCCTCCATGCCGGGGAGGACGTTGTCGACTGTGCCCTTGTAGACGTTGCCGGCGATCGAGCGGCGCTCCGGGCGCTCGAGGTAGACCTCGGCGGGACGGCCGTCCTCGATCACGGCGACTCGCTGCTCGCCGACGTCGACCGAGACGAGGAGCTCGCGCTTGGCCTTCGGGAGCGGCGGGCGGCGTTGCGGCGGTCGCCGTCGCTGTTGCTGCTGGCGCTGGGAGCGTTGGCTCTGGCTCCGCTGCGCCGGCTTGCGGTCCGGCTTCTTGTCGGCTGCCTTGGGCTCTTCCTTGGCCGTCGCGGTAGCCGCGGCCGAGCCGGCAGGCTTGCGCCGGTTGCGGCCGCCGCGGGATCCGCGTCTCCGCCTCGGTTTAGTCGATGTGGGTTGTGCGCCCGCCTCGGCAGGCGGCGGTGTTACTTCAGATGGTGCGGGCGGTGGTGCAGTTTCACTGGGTGCCTTCTCCTGGCGCAGCTTGCGCCGAAACAGCTTCAGCAAACGAAATCTCCTTCTCTGGCGCGCGCGCAGTCGTCGCCCTCGGCATCGCTTGCGATGCCGATCCAAAGGCGATGCCGGCTTGGCCGGCGTCGCCGCCTTGCAAAGCGGTGCGCGCGCAGCGTGTGTAGTTGGTGCAGGTCATAGAAGCCTCGGTTCCAAGGCTAGCAGCCGCCTCGGTCACGGCCGGCCGACGCAGAGCGAGATGGTTTCCAGAGCTACGCCTCTTAGTCGTTCGCCAGCGACTCGCCACGCTGGGCTCTGACGAGCGGGTCGCTGTGGCGCGCCGACAGCTCCTCCGGCCAGTCGCGCGGATAGTCGCCCAGGCTCCGCTGCTCGCCGCCCGGGATCTTCAGGTGGACGGCGATCCGGCCGTTCTCGACGCTGATCAGGTTGTACGCCGGATGCGGGAAGCCACGCGTGCGGAGC
>VAXT01000115.1 GCA_005883245.1 Actinomycetota bacterium
AGGGCCGGGGTGCCGAGAACCCGCTCGAGCCGCTGCTCCCTCCTCCTCCGGCTAGGCGGCGCGGCGGGTGCCGCAGGCTCGGGCGCAGCGCTGCTCACGAGCGCAGGCTAAGCCTTCAACCGGCTGGGCGTCTCACACTCGTTACGAGGGACAGTCCCTCGTAACAGGCCCTACAAGGGACAGTCCCTGGTTAGCCGTGGATGGAGACGATCAGCGGGATGAGGAGGATGGCAACGATGTTGGCGATCTTGATCATCGGGTTGATCGCCGGGCCCGCGGTGTCCTTGTACGGGTCGCCGACCGTGTCGCCGGTGACCGCCGCCGCGTGCGCCTCCGAGCCCTTGCCGCCGTAGAGCCCGTCCTCGATCAGCTTCTTCGCGTTGTCCCACGCGCCGCCGCCGGAGGTCATCGCGATCGCGAGGAAGATCCCGGTCACGATCGTCCCGATCAAAAGGCCGCCGAGCAGCTCCGGCTTGATGATCCCCGCCACGAGCGGGAACAGAATCGGGATCGTCGCTGGCAGCAGCATCTGCTTGAGAGCCGAGCCGGTGACGATGTCGATCGACCGCCCATACTCGGGCCGAGCGGTGCCCTCCATGATCCCCGGAATCTCGCGGAACTGGCGCCGCACCTCCTCCACGACCTGACCGCCGACGCGCCCCACGGCCTGCATGGCGAGCGAGGCGAACAGGAACGGCATCAGCCCGCCGATGAACAACCCCGCGATCACCCACGGATCGTTGAGCGAGAACGTGATCGTCTCGAGCCCCCGATCCCGGAGCCCGCGCGTGTACTCGTCGAACAGGATCAAGGCGGCGAGGCCGGCCGACCCGATCGCGTAACCCTTCGTGACCGCCTTCGTCGTGTTCCCGACCGCATCCAGCGGATCCGTGATCGCCCGAACCGACTCATCGAGGTTCGCCATCTCGGCGATGCCCCCCGCGTTGTCGGTCACCGGCCCGTACGCGTCGAGCGCGACGATCAGGCCGGTCATCGAGAGCTGCGCCATGACCGCGACGCCGATCCCGAACAGCTCCTGGCCCGCGGCGTAGTAGGCGCCGACGATCCCGACCGCGATCACGATCACGGGCAGCGCCGTCGCCTGCATGCCGACGGCAAGCCCTTCGATGATGTTGGTCGCGTGCCCGGTCCGAGCCGTACAGGTTCCAGAAGCTGAACGTGTCACCGTCGAAGGCCGACGTCACCGGGATGAACCCGATCGAGGACAGCAGCGTCGCGACGATCACCGACTTGTAGAGCGCGTTCATGATCGAACCGTCGCGGCCGACTCGCGCGAAGAACGTCCCGATGATCGAGGCGATGATTGAGATCCCGCCGATGCAGAGCGGGTAGAGCCACAGCTCGCTGGCCGGGAACGCGCTCGCGAGCAGCATCACCGCGACGGCAGTCACCGCGTAGGTCTCGAACAGGTCGGCGGCCATGCCCGCGCAGTCGCCGACGTTGTCGCCCACGTTGTCGGCGATCACGGCCGGGTTGCGCGGGTCGTCCTCGGGGATGCCGGCTTCGATCTTCCCGACGAGGTCGGCGCCGACGTCGGCCGCCTTCGTGTAGATCCCGCCCCCGAGACGGGCGAAGACCGAGATCAGCGAGCCGCCGAACGCGAGCCCCACGAGGTCGTCGATCGCCGACTCGGGCGAGTTGCCGAGCCAGCCGGTCAGCACCCAGTAATAGCCCGCCACGCCGAGCAATCCGAGCCCTACGACGAGCAGGCCCGTGACCGAGCCCGCGCGGAAGGCGACGTTCAGGGCAGGCTTCAGCCCCTGCTTGGCCGCTTCGGCCGTCCTCACGTTCGAGCGCACCGCGACGTTCATCCCGATGAAACCGGCTGCGGCGGACAGGAGCGCGCCGATCACGAACCCGATCGCCGTGCCCCAGCCGAGCTTGTCGTAGAAGCCGATCAGGAGGAACGGGACGATCGCGACGATCGCAATCGTCTGGTACTGGCGGCGCAGGTACGCCGACGCGCCCTCCTGGATGGCCGTCGCAATCTCGCGCATCCGCTCGGTGCCGGCGGGCAGCCGCAGCAGCCAGACGGTCAGGCCGATGCCGTAGCCGACGGCAATCGCTCCGCACACGAGCGCGAACAGAACGGCGTGATCTTGGAAGAAGCTCAGTTCAGGCCTTTACGTAGAGGACGCCGAGGATTCCCGGCGCGCGGAGTTTCTAACACACATCAGCCGTGCGCGGGTGGCGAGTTTACGGGGGGCTGGGCCTAGCGGCGACCGACGGCGAGGGCCACGGGAAAGCCGCGGCGCCTGATCGCCCGTGGCCTCGGGGTCTGCCTGACGACGCGGCCGACAAGCGATCGCCTCGAGTGGACGCGGCGGATGCGCCCGACCGAGCAGTGCGCGCGCCGGATCTTCCGCTTCGCGGCGCCGAGGCGCAGGCCGAGGACGCGCGGGACGCGGCAGCGAACCGGAGGCGGTGGCGGTGGCGGAGGCGGTGGCGGTGGCGGAGGAGGTGGCGGCGCCGGAGGTGGAGGCGGCGGGGGCGGCGGTGGCGGCTCCCCGAAGAAGTACGTGAGATCCGTTTGCGGAGTCACAACGGACTGGTTGCAACCAAACTGGGTGAAAGGCCCGGTCCCGGTTGCCTGAACGCCCTCGGTCGCGCCGGCGCCGGACTGAGAGACGGCGCCGTAGATCACGTGGATGTTGTCGCTGCCCTCGGTGAAGACGACTTCGAAGTTCGCGCTGCCGCCGCCGGAGACGTAGCCGGTGCGGAACTCGATCACGAATCGGTGCGGGCTCTGGAGCTCGGCCGTGAACACGCCCTGGCCGACGCCATTCGTGAGCAGGTCGTCCCACAGGAGCATCACGGCGGCACCCTCGATGCGGGACGGCAGGCAGGTGTTCGCCCACCAGAGGTTCTCCCCGGTGAAGTTGACGACGCCGTTCGAGTTGACGTCGGCCCCGGTGTAGCTCTGGTTGTAGAGCCGGACTGGGAACGGGAAGGTGACGTGGCGCCAGCAGTCGTCGCAGTGGATGCCGAGGTCGGCCGTCCCCGGAACGATCGTCCCGGCGCTCGTACCAGTGGTGTAGAAGCCTGGCGGCGGCGGCGGTGGCGGTGGGGGCGGAGGAGGTGGCGGAGGAGGCGGAGGAGGCGGCGGTCCCGGTGGCGGCCCGCAACCCGGGAACCTGAACGAGCCGATCCGCGTGCGCCACGGTACCGGGCCGGTCGTCTGAATGTACTCGGTCGTGTACCAGAAGGTGCAGTCGTCGACCGGGTCGACAACCATGTCCGAATAATCGCCCCAGCGGCCGAGCGAGCCGGTCTGGGACCCGGTGCCAGCGAAAAGGAGCTGCTCGTTTCCGAGCATCCCTGGCGGGTCGGTCGCGAGCCTCGCGGCATACTGGACGCTCGGGTAGTTCGGCGCCGTTCCGTTCGACGTCGAGTAGCCGACGGCGATGTCGCCGCTCTTGTCCATCGCGGCCGACGGCATCCAGCGGTTGAGCCCGTCGCTCGGAGCGAAGGTCCCCTGGTCGTGCATACCCCAGCTACCCGAGCCGATCTTCTCGAGGCTGTACCAGCGTACGCCCGCCCGGTCGTTGCCGACATCGACCGAGTGGCTGGTGACGATCGTCTGCCAGCCGCCGAAGTTGCGGTACTGCGCACGGAACATGGCGCGATCCGAAAGCGTCTGGAGCTTGACCGCCGTCCCCGGCTGCGGGATGCAGGCAGCGAAGTCGCAGAGGTTCTCGTCGTACGCGGCCGCCTGGACGTCTGCGTCGTGAGTGACCGTGATCGACGGCGTACCCGACCAGTCGACCGTGGCATCCGTGATCTGGATCTGATCCTGCGGAAGGCCCGACCCGTCCTGGTTGATCGAGACGAACGGAGCGGGGGCATTCGCCGGGGGCGCCGTGTCGCCATCAGCATCGGCCGGAAGCGTCGACGGCAGATACGGGTCGATCGCCTCCATGTCCTGATACACGAAGCGTGCCGTCTGGCAGTTGAGCATCTGATCGCGCTCGAAGGCCCAGAAGCCGACTCCGGCGTAGCTGGCGCCGAGCAAGAACTGATTCGCGGTCATCGTGTACGAGTTCTGGCTGGGCCAAACACCCAGCTTCGGGTAGTCGTTGAACTTCGTCTGGTGCACCGTGAAGTCGTAGGCGCACCAGGTGCCCGTCGGATCGCTCGACGTCGAGACCGCGGTGCACTGGTAGTACGGAGGCGTCCCGCCGCCGCCGGTGAACGCGAACTGCGAGGCGACCCAGCGACCGGCGAACTGGTCGTAGAGGACGACCGGGTCGCCGCGGTTCAGCGACGCGCAGTGCGGAGTTCCCGTGAAGAGCGAGTTGATCGTCGTCGGCGGCACGACCTGCGTGCCCGTCTTCGTCCAGATCGCATAGTGGACGTTGACGATCTGCATGTAGTGGTTCGGGCCGACGTCGCCGTTCGTGTCGGGCGGGTAGCAGCTGCAGAGATTTGCGATCCCGTCGAAATTCTGATCCGGCGCAGGCGTCTGCGTGCCGTTCGAGCGGGTCTGGAGCGCGTCGTCGCCCTCGGGGAGACCGGCCAGCGGAACGCGGAGGAACGTGGGCTTGTCGTTGTCGGCGTTCGCTTCTTCGTGCGCGCTCTCCTTCGCCGGAAGGGACTTCAGCGTTCGCACGGCCGGGATGCGGTACGCGCGCGAGACGCCGACGTTCTGCGCCGGCGACTTCACCGACACGTCGACGTTGCCCGCGCCGTTGTTCGCGCCCGCTGCGGCAAGCGCCGGGGCGAGCGGCGCCGCGCTTGGATGTCCGGGCGGGCTCTGCTTCGATCCGAGGGCGAACGCGGCAGACCCGACGACACCGGCCGCCAGGACCGCGATCGCGATACGCACGCGCCCTCCCCTCACGTGGCGCGATTCTTAGCAGGTCGATAGCGGAAACTCAATAGGCCAAGCACAGCGTCGCCCGACGAGCGCTTTGAGAGTCTGTGTGAGGTCGGACTAGGACCGGCCGACGGCGAGCTTGACCGGGAAGCCCTGGCGCCTGATCGCGCCCGGCCGCGGCGCCTGGTTGACGACCCGGCCCCAAAGCGAACGCCTGGAGCGAACGCGGCGGACCCTGCCGACCGAGCAGTGCGCTCGCCGGATCTTCCGCTTCGCGGCTGCGAGCCGGAGCCCGAGTACTCGCGGGACGCGGCAGCGGACAGGCGGCGGGGGAGGAGGAGGTGGCGGAGGAGCGGCGGAGGCGGCGGAGGCGGCGGAGGAGGCGGAGCGCCGACGCAGGTCGGGAACTTGAAGCTTCCGACGCGGGTCCGCCACGGCGTCGGGCCCGTCGTCTGCACGTACTCGTTCGTGTACCAGAAGGTGCAGTCGTCGGTCGGATCGACGGTGAGCATCGAGTAATCGCCCCACCGCCCAAACGAGCCCGTCTGCGAGCCGGTGCCCGTCAGGAGCGTCGCCTCGCCCTGAGAGAGTTGGTTCAACGGGTCGGTGACGAGGCGCCCCGCGTAGCGGATGCCAGGGTAGTTCGGCGCAACGCCGCTGCTGGTCGAGAAGCCCACGGCCATGTTCCCGTCGTGGTCCATCGCGGCGGAGCCCATCCAGCGGTTGACCGTGGTGTCCGGCTCGTACGTGCTCTGCTGGTAGATCGACCAGTTTCCGGTTGTCTTCCGCAGCTCGTACCAACGGACGCCCGCGTGGTCGAGGCCGTCGGAATCCACCGAGTGGTTGACGACGAGCGCCTGGTGGTCGCCGAAGTTGCGGTAGGCCAACCGGTACATCAGCCGGTCGCTGAGCGTGTCCAGCTTCTGGCTCGTGCCGGGCTGCGGAACACAGAGCGCGAACCCACAGAGGTTGCCGTCGAAGGGCGCCGTCGCGAGCGGGCCCTCGTGCGAGACGCTGATCGTTCCGGCGCCGGCCCAATCGACCGTGGCGTTCCACACGTCGAGCCGATCGACCGGGAAGTGCACCGGGTCCCAGTCGTGGTCGTCGACCTCGATCAGCGGCGCCGGAGCGTTCGCGGGCGGGAGCGTAGTGCCGTCGACGTCCGCCGGGAGCATGCCGCCCCAGAGGTTCGGCTCGACCGAGAACATGTCCTTGTAGATCATCCGAGCGGCGCCGCAGTTGATCAGCTGATCGCGCTCGAGCGCGAAGACGCCGACGCCGGCCCAACCGTCACCGGGCTCGCTGAACTGGTTGACCGTGATCATGTACGCATGCTGCGTCGGCCAGACGCCGAACTTCGGATAGTCGTTCAGGTTCGTCTGGTGCGCGATGTACTCGTACGAGCACCACGAGCCGGTCGGGTCGCCGGTTTGCGAGACCGCGACGCACTGGTAGAACGGCCCGTTCGGAAACGTGGGGTACGCCAGCTGGCTCGCCAACCAGCGGTCGGAGAACTGGTCGTAGAGCACGATCGGGTCTCCGCCATTGCCGGAAGGCACGCCGCAGTGGGCCTTGCCCGTGAACATCTGGTAGCCGGGGATGATCCCCGTCGCAGGGGTTCCGTTCTTGTTGAAGATCCGGAACGAGAGGTTCACCCACTGCATGTAGTAGTTGGGCCCGACGTCGCCCTCGGTGTCCGGCGGATAGACGCCGTTCACGTTGTTGACCCCCTCGAAGTTGGCCATCGGCGCCGGCATCAGGCCCTTCGGCGCGCTGTGCTGGACGAGGGCGCTGCCCGCATGCGTGTCCGGGAGGTTCAAGTCGTCGGTCCGAGAATGGTCCACGACGCTCTTGAAGGCCTTGTTCGCCTTCCCAGGCTCGGGCCGCAGGTCGCGGAGAGGTGGAGTGATCGTCGGCCGAGCAACCTGGACGGCCGGCACGTGCTGAGAACTGGAGCGGGAGGCTTGCGAAACGGGCGCGCCGGTTGCCACAGCCCGCCGGATCGTCAGCTTCGACGACTGTTTGCTGTCAGTCGAGCCGAGGACGGCGAGGCCGACGGCGATTCCCGCAACGAGAACCACGCCGAAAACGGCGAGCCCGAAACGCGTACGGCCAGATGACCCTCCCCCCATGGTCTGGGAGCGAGTTCTAGCACGTTCGATCTCGGATCGCATATGCGAACTGTCGGCACGACTTCGAAGTGGGTTTAGCCCCAACCTTCGACCTGAGTAGTGTCCCGCCGTGAGCGTCGTCGTCCAGGTGATCGTCACCGGTCTCGCAGCTGGAGGCGTCTACGGCATCTTTGCCGTCGGCTACTCGTTGATCTACCGGCTGACCGGCGTCGTCTACTTCGCCTTCGGCGACCTAGTCGCGTTCGGCGTCTTCACCACGTTGCTCGTCGCCGCTGGGACCGGCCCGGTGAGCCAGACGAGCCTCGGCCTCGGGCGGTTTCTGTTCGCGCTCGCCGTCGGGCTCGTGCTGTGCGTGGGCGTGGGCGCGGCGACGTACGTGCTCTTCATCGAGCCCTACCTGCTTCGCGGGTCGACGCTCGGCTGGGTCGCCTCGACGCTGGCGATCGCCTTCGCCCTCCGCGGGATGATCGGAGCGGTCTTCACGCGACCGGCCTACGTCTTTCCGGACCCGTTCCACTTCGAGAGCGTCGGCCGGAACGGCGTCGTCACGATCGCCGGCGCGAGCGTCCAGGTTCGATCCCTCTTCGTGATCGGGCTGGCCGCGGCCTTGGCCGCCCTCGCCGCCTGGACCCTCGAGCGGACGCGCCGCGGTCGGGCCCTGCAGGCGATCTCGTCCGACCCAGAGGCTGCGCGCTTCGTCGGGCTCCCGGTCGAGACGCTGGTCGCACTGACGTTCGGCCTCGTTGGGGGCCTCGCAGCGCTCGCAGCGGTCGCGGCGGCTCCTTCGGCTCCGTTCACGGTCGACTCGGGGGCCCTGCTCGGGCTGAAGGGCCTCGTCGCGGCGCTGATCGTTCGCTTCGGGTCGCCGTGGGCCGCGTTCGCCGCTGGGCTCGGCGTCGGCCTCGCCGAGGCGGCGATCGACAACCTGCGCATCGGCGGCTTGGGTCTCGGTCCGCAATACGGCGAGCTGATCCCGCTCGGCGTCGTGCTCGGCGTGATCGCCTACCGCTCGTTGCGCGCCGAGCCGGTCGCGAGCACGGCATGAGCGCGGCTTCGGTCGTCGTCGACGAGACTCGCGCCGAGTTGGCCGCGGCCGTCCGCGACGCGCGCGCGGCGTGGAGCCGGACGACGACGCTGTGGCTGCTCGCGTTCGCGGCTGCGCTCGTCGCCCCGGCCGTTCTCCCGTTGTCCGGCCGGATGCCCGACCTGGCGGAGTTCGTCTACCTCGCGCTCGCGGCGGTCGGGCTCGCCTACGCGGTCGGTCTCGCCGGAATCCCGTCGCTCGCCCAGGGCGCCTTCCTCGGGATCGGCGCCTTCTCGGAGGCGCTCCTGCGCGCGAAGGCGGATTGGCCGCTTGTGCCCTCCCTGGTCGCGGCCGTCACGATCACCGCGGCCGTGGGCGTGCTGACGGGGCTCGCGACCGGACGGCTCCGTAGCGCCTTCGTCGCGGTCAGCACCTGGATCCTGAGCTGGATCCTCCTGCTGCTGCTGACGTCGTTTCCGGGCATCTCCGGGGGCGCGCAGGGACTCGTCCTCCCCCAGGCGACGGTTCTGGGCCGAACGCTGACGCCGACCGCCCACTACGTGGTCGGGGTCACGCTGCTGGCGCTCGCGGTCCTGGCACTCGCGGTGCTCGCCCCGCGCGCGCCGGGGCTCGGTCTGGCCGCGGCGCGCGACCAGAGACGTGCAGCCACGGGTCTCGGCGTGCCGGTGGCACGCGCTCGTCTTGGCGCGTTCACCGCCTCGGCCGTGATCGCGAGCGTGGCCGGGGCCCTGGGCGTCGAGCTCGTA
>VAXT01000048.1 GCA_005883245.1 Actinomycetota bacterium
GATACCGGTCGGTGTCCACGTAGAACGGCCGAAGCGCCTCGGCCGTCGGCCAGACCTGGCTCGAGGTCGGCGTCGCGTCGAGCTTGATCCGCGCGTCGCTCGTGATCGTGAGCCCGGGCCGCCTGGCCAGGACGAGCACACGCTTGGCCTTCATCGTCGCCGACACCGAGCCGACGAGCCGAAGCCTTCTGTTCAGGCTCTCGCCGCGGCCGAAGGCGTCCCCGCTGCCGGCCGCCTGGTACGCGTTCTCGGCGTCCGAGGTGCCGTCGTTGCTCTGGATGATGACGTTGACGAGCGCGTTCGGGGTCGCGTGCGCCTTGGCCTCGAGGAGCGGGTCGAGATAGGTCGTCGGAGCGGAATTCCGGCTGGCCTGCGCCAGCGGGATCGTCGTCACGAACAGGACCGTGAGGACCGCCAGAAGCCCCCGGCCGCCTTTGCCCCAGAGGGCATTCGCACGCGAATCGCCGCCCCGATTCCCGGTCCCCCAGAGGGCGCTCGAACGAGCCCCGTCCGGAGTGCCGCCGTCATGTCGTGACATTCCTCTCCCTTTCCGCGCCGGGCGGAGCGCGAAGCCGCAGTTGCAAATCTGGTTTTCACCGTAGGTTTGGGCGGGAAGTCGCTCATCACCCTTTGGGGTGAGGGCTGCAAGATCCCTCGGCTCAGTGACTCGAGGCTGGCGGGGTACGCTCACGACGTGCGAGTCCGGGTGCCGCTGACGGTCGGGATCGCGGGCGCCCGGGTGGCGGCCGGGCTCTCGCGTCTCGTCGGCGCAGGCGGCGGGACGACGGTGCCCGGGAAGGTGCTCTCGTCGCTCGACCCGGAGCTGCTGGACCGTCTGGCGCAACGGCTTCCGCTCGGCGCGGCGCTCGTCTCGGCCACGAACGGAAAGACGACGACCGCGGCGATGGCCGCGCAGATCCTGGGGCCGCGCGTGCGGCTCGCGCACAACGCGTCTGGCGCGAACTTGCTCTCAGGCGTGACGTCGAGCCTTCTGTCGGCGAAGAGCCCGGAGCTGGGGTTGTTCGAAGTGGATGAGGCGGCGCTGCCGGAGATCGCACGGCGTGTGCGACCGCGGGCGGTCTGCCTGGGGAACCTGTTCCGGGACCAGCTCGACCGTTACGGCGAGTTGGAGCACGTGGCCGAGGGCTGGCGGTCTGTCGTGCAGGGCCTCGATCCTGCGGCGGCGCTCGTCGTGAACGGGGACGATCCGCAGGTCGGAGATCTCGCGCGAGAGCGCTCCGGGTCGATCGTCTTCGGCCTGGACGACCCCCGGCACGCCGTTCCGGAGCTCCTGCACGCGGCCGACTCCAAGTGGTGTCTTCGTTGCGGGCGGCCTTACGAGTACGCGGCGGCGTACGTGGGGCATCTCGGTGCGTACCGTTGCCCCACCTGTGGGCACGCCCGGCCGGAGCTGGGCGTGGCCGCCCGCGGGATCGAGCTGCGCGGCCTGGACGGTGTGGACTTCTCGCTCGAGACGCGTGGCGAGACCCGGCCGGTGCGGCTTGCGGTGCCGGGGCTGTACAACGTCTACAACGCGCTCGGCGCCGCCTCGCTCGCGATCGCGCTGGGGTCGAAGCTCGACGACGTCGTGGCCGGCCTGGAGCGCTTCGGTGCTGCGTTCGGGCGCTTCGAGCGAATTCCGATCGGCGACAAGCGGCTGCTCGTGCTGCTCGTGAAGAATCCGGCGGGCGCGAACGAGGCGGTGCGGACGCTCGTCGCCGGTGGCCCGCCGAAGCTGGCCGTGCTCGCACTGAACGACGCGATCGCAGACGGGCGCGACGTGTCGTGGATCTGGGACGTGGACTGGGAGCCGCTGCTCGCGGGGCTCGAGCGGGTCGTCGTGACGGGCGAGCGCGCCGCGGAGATGGCGCTGCGCTGCAAGTACGGCGGCTTCTCGGCGGAGGCGATCGAGGTCGTTCCGCAGCTGGGGGCGGCGCTCGATCGGGGGCTGGAGCTGTCGCCTACGGGGGGCGAGCTCGTCGTCCTGCCGACCTACACGGCGATGCTCGGGCTGCGCCGGATCGTCGCCGACCGCGGATTCGTGCAGCCGTACTGGGAGCGGGCCGCGTGACGATCCGGGTCGCGCACCTCTACCCGGAGTACCTGAACATCTACGCGGATCGCGGGAACATCGCGGTCTTGTCGAGTCGTGCTCGCTGGCGTGGGATCGGGTTCGAGGTGGAGCCGATCAGCGTCGGCGACGAGCTTCGTCCGGGCGAGCACGATCTGCTGTACATCGGCGGCGGGCAGGATCGCGAGCAGGCCTTGATCGCTCCGGACCTCGCGGCCCGGGGCGATGCGATCCGGGAGTCGGTCGCCGGTGGTGTGGCGGTGCTTGCGGTCTGCGGGGGTTACCAGCTCCTGGGCCGGTTCTATCGCGGGCGCGACGGCGTCGAGCTGCCCGGTGCAGGCCTCTTTCCGCACGAGACGGTTGCCGGCGCGCGGCGGATGATCGGTGATTGCCTGCTCGCGTGCGAGCTCGACCTGGGCACCCGGGCGACGCTCGCCGGCTTCGAGAACCACGCGGGAGTGACCCGGCTCGACGACGGCGCCGAGCCGCTGGGACGGGTCGCAGCCGGGTTCGGCAACGACGGCGAGAGCGGTTTCGAGGGCGCTCGGGTGGGCTCGGCCGTCGGCACGTATCTCCACGGACCGCTGCTGCCCAGGAATCCCTGGCTTGCGGACTGGCTCCTGGCGCGTGCGCTCGAGCACCGGGACGGCGAGGCGCCCGAGCTCGGGCCGCTTCCTGACGGGCTCGAGCAAGCGGCGCATGTCGTTTCGGCAGAGCGCGCGAAATCCCGGGGCGGCCGTTTCTAGTAAACGCGCAGGCGCGTGGGCCACCGCTGACCACCCGCCACTTTCGATCCTACCCGCGAAATTGGCACGTGTCTGTGCCGGAGTCGCGCCGAGACACACCCCAGGAGCCGCTCAGAGCCGCTCAGGGCGCCCAGAGCGGCCCGAGGTACACCACAGGGTCTCCCGGGCGCCAACGGCCCAGGAAGCGCTGAATCGGCGGATGCAGCACGATCTCGTCCAGCTCCCCCACATCGAACAGCCTGTGTCCCCGGACGGCCGCGTCCCGCGATGTCACCGTCTCGAGCGACCGGCCCTCGAGGTCGCCCGAGAAGATGATGTGGACGACATGCTTCGCCGCGAAGCTACGCACCGGCGCGATCGAGTCGACGATCGCGACCGGCCCCTCGACCGGGATCTCGTCGTCGAGGCCGACCTCCTCGGCGAGCTCGCGGTGCAGCGCCCGCACGAGCCCCTCGCCCGAGTTCACGCCTCCGCCCGGGAGCAGCCAGTACGCTCGCCCGTTCTTCTCGTGCCGGCACAGGAGGATCCGCCCGCCCCAGCTCAGGATCGCGGACACGCGGATGCGAGGCTCCGTACCCATCAGGCCTCCGCGCGGCTCGACGACCCGAACCCGCGCACGCCCCGCTCCGACGCCGGCAACTCTTCCACCTCGGCGGTCCGGACGGATGCGACCGGCATGACGACGAGCTGGGCGATCCGCATTCCGGGCTCGACCACGTACGAGGCGTCCGCATCGGTGTTAAGCAGGATCACGCGCACCTCGCCGCGGTAGCCCGAGTCGATCAGGCCCGGGGTATTGAGCACCGTGACACCGTGGTCGGCAGCCAGGCCCGACCGTGGCTGGACGAATCCGGCGTGCCCCTCGGGAATCGCAACGGCCAGGCCCGTGCCGACGGTCGCCCGCTCCCCAGGCCCGATCTCAGCGCGCTCACAGGCGACGAGGTCGAGGCCGGCATCGCCGGTGTACGCGCGCTCCGGCACGACCGCGTCCGCGTGCAGACGCTGAAAGAGCAGCTCCGTCACCGGGCCTCCCGCGACGCCTCGTCCTGCTCGAGCACGAGGAAGCGAGCGAAGCGGCGCAGGTCCGCGTGGCTCAGCCGCGCACGCACGAACACGCCCTCGGGACGATCGATCCGCTCGTCGACCGGGGCACCCAGCTCGTACAGCTCGGCGAGCCTGTCGCCTGCGTCGTAGGGAATGAGCAGCCGAACGGCCTCGAACCGCTCTCCGAACCGCTCGGCCACAACAGCACGAAGCTCGTCGAGCCCTTCGCCGGACCGAGCCGACACCTGCGGCGCACCCGGAAACGTGCTCGCCAGCCGCCGGCGCTTGAGTGGGTCGACGAGGTCGACCTTGTTCAGGACGATCTCCACGGGCAGCTCAGCTGCCCCGACCTCGCCGAGCACCCCGTCGACAGCGGAGACCATCTCCTCCATCCGCCCGTCGTCGACCGACGCATCGACGACGTGCAGGACGAGATCCGCGGCCAGCGTCTCCTCGAGCGTCGCCGCGAACCCCTCGACCAGCTGGTGCGGAAGTCGGCGGATAAAGCCGACCGTGTCCGTCAGGAGGTACCGCCGGCCGTCGAACTCGAAGCTGCGCGTGGTGGGGTCGAGCGTCTCGAAGAGTCGATCGTCCACCGACGCCCCCGCTCCCGTCATCGCGTTCAGCAGCGTCGACTTGCCGACATTCGTGTACCCGGCGAGTGAGACGGTCGGCGTCTGTGACCGCGTGCGCGACTTCCTCCGCGTCGCGCGCTGCTTGCTCAAGTCGCGAAGCCGACGGCGCAGGAGGCTGATCCGCCCACGCGCCAACCGCCGGTCGGTCTCCAACTGGCTCTCCCCCGGTCCGCGCGTGCCCACGCCGCCTCCGAGCCGCTCGAGGTGCTGCCACATGCCTCGCATGCGCGGGAGGTTGTACTCGAGCTGAGCGAGCTCGACCTGGAGCTTCCCCTCGGCGCTGACCGCATGCTGGGCGAAGATGTCGAGAATCAGTTGCGTCCGGTCGATGACCCGCGTCGAGAGCGCGTCCTCGAGCCGCCGCTGCTGAGCGGGAGACAACTCGTCGTCGACGAGGAGGGACTCGGCCCGGGAATCGCCGAAGGCACGCTGGAGCTCGACGAGCTTGCCCTTGCCGACGTACGTGCGCTCGTCCGGCCTCGGGACGATGAATCCCCGCTCCCGCTCCGCACCCGGAGCAGGGTCCGGCTGGTGCTGTCTCACGACTGGATTATGACCAGCGCCCTCGTGATCCGGTCAACGGCCTCTTCGAGGCGCGAGTCCGGGACGGTCAGCGAGAGCCGGACGTAGCCCGCGCCGCTGGGGCCGTAGGAGTCGCCGGGCGAGACGAGGACGGACGCCTGCTCCAGCATCAGCTCGGTGAAGGACGCCGACGTGTGGCCGTCGGGCACGGCGACCCAGAAGTACGGCGTCGCGCGCGGCACGCGGACCTTAAGCCCGACCTCGCGCAACCCGGTGGCCAGCAGATCTCGCCGGCGCGCATACACCTCCGAGATCTCGCGCGGGAACTCGCGCTCCTCCGTCAGGGCAACCGCAGCCGCATGCTGGACCGCCTCGGACATGCCCGAATCGAGGTTCGTCTTCAGGTGCCGGTAGCGGTCGACGAGCTCCGCGTTGCCGGCCACGAGGGCCGCGCGCCAGCCCGTCATGTTCCAGCCCTTGGAGAGCGAGAAGATCTCGACGCCGACCTCTTTCGCGCCCTCTGCCTGGAGGAAGCTCGGCGGACGGTAGCCGTCGAAAGCGACCTCGGAGTACGCGTTGTCGTGCACGACGATCAGGTCGCGCTCGCGGGCGACGTCGATCGCATGCGCGAAGAACTCGAGCTCCGCGGTCGCGCCGGTGGGATTGTTCGGGTAGTTCAGGTACAGCAGCTTTGCGTCCGGGGCGCCGTCGAGGTCGGGCAGGAAGCCATTTTCCTCGCGCAACGGCAGGTAGTGGACCTGCGCTCCGGCGAACACCGGGCCTGAGGTGTACGGCGGGTAGCCCGGGTCGGGCGCCAGGCAGACGTCGCCCGGGTCGAGGCAGGCGAGTGCGATGTGGCCCACGCCTTCCTTGCCGCCGAGCACCGGGATCACCTCGCCGGCTGGGTCGAGGTCGACGCCGAAGCGGTCGCGATAGAAGCTCGCGGCCGCGGACCGGAACTCCTCGGTGCCGTGGTTCGTCGGGTACTGGTGCGTTCGCGGGTCGCGGGCGGCGTCCGTGAGCGCATCGATCACCGCGGGCGGCGTCGGCAGGTCGGGATCGCCGATGCCGAGGCTGATGACGTCGACGCCGGCCTTCTCCGCTTCCGAGACCTTCCGCTCGAGCTCGGCGAACAGGTACGGCGGGACCGCATCGAGTCGCTTGGCGAACTTCACAGCTCGAACTCCTCGGAGAGCTCGACGGAGCAAATCTCCTCGGCCGGCCCGGTGAGCCGCGCGTTGCAGGACTCGTCCAGCTCGACGAGCAGATCTCCGCCCCGGAGATGCACCGTCACGGGGCTCTCGCACCAGCCGTGGCGAACGGCCGCGCTCGCGACCGCGACTGCGCTCGTGCCCGAGGACAGCGTCTCGCCTGCCCCGCGCTCCCAGACGGCCGCCGTCAGCTCGTGCGGGCCGTCGACGCGCGCGAACTGGACGTTCGTGCGGTTCGGGAAGCGCTCGTGGTTCTCAACAGCCGGCCCGAGCCGCAGGAACTCGTCGTGGTCGGGCGTGTGGCGGATGACCGCATGGGGGTTGCCCACCGCGACCGGCACCATCTCGTACTGCTTGCCGTCCACATGAAGCGGCTCTCGCTCCCCCACCTCGACGGCGCCCATCTCGGTCTCGACCAGCTTGCCCTCGCGCATCGTCGCCACGACCTCGCGGGGACCGACCTTGATCCGGACTCGATCGCGACCGTCGCGGCGAGCCAGCCACCGCGCGGCGATTCTCGTCCCGTTCCCCGACAGTTCCGCAGTCGACCCGTCCGGGTTCCAGATCACGACTTCCGCCGAGTCGCCGTTCGCGGACAGCACCTCGACGATCCCGTCCGATCCGACCCCGAAGTGGTAGTCGCAGATCCTCTGCACGCGCTCGGGCGTCAGCCGCAGGGCAAGCTCAGCCCGCTCGACCAGCAGGTAATCGTTGCCGAGCCCGTGCCACTTCGAGAATTGCATCCGCGACCTCGCCCGGAGGGCGATCCGCAGGCAGGCTAACAAGGCCCGGTATGCGTCGCATCCATTTGCGCTGGTAGGCCGCGTAGCGCCTCGTGCGGGCCGTCAGCGCCTCGATCGCGCCCCCGTCGTCCGGGTGCTCCGCGATGTCAGAGAGGCCGTGCGCGTACGCGGCGGTCGAGGAGACCGGGCCTGCGAGGGCTCGCCCCGCCTCTGCGCGCACGCCCGCCTCGAACATCGCTCTCGTCCGCTCGGCGATCCGGCGGTCGAGCTCGTCTTTGGGGACGTCGAGCCCGAAGACGAGCGTCGGATGTCGCGTGTCCGCGGTCCAGAGCCGGTCCCGCTCGCGCGTCCGTCCTGCGAGCTCGAGGCTGCGGACGACTCGGCGGCGATCGTTCGGATGCACGGCGGCAGCCGCATCGGGGTCGAGCTCGGCGAGACGGCTATGCGCGCTGTCCGGGCCCTGGTCGTCGTAGAGGCGTTCCCAACGCTCGCGCTCTCCCGGCTCCGGTGCCGGCGGAAGCAGCAGTTCGGCAAGCGCGGCTCGGAGGTAGAGGCCTGTGCCGCCCACGACGATCGGCGTTTGGCCCGCGGCGAGGATCTCGTCGATCGCTGCGTGGGCCAGGCGCTGGTACTCGGCGACCGAGGCCCCGTGGTCGAGCGGCCAGATCCCGACGAGCCGGGCGGGAACCTGGTTCGTGAGGATCGGCAGGCCGCGGTAGACCTGCATCGAGTCGGCGGAGACGAGCTCGGCGGGGATTCGCTCCGCAAGCGCCTGCGCGACGGCAGTCTTGCCCGAGGCGGTCGGGCCGAAGATCGCGAGGACGTCAGTCACGCCGCCGGAACTGACCGGTCGAACCATTCGGAATCACCTCATCCGCGCAAACGGCCGTGGGCGCGCTCGAGCTCCTCCTCGGTCAGGCCGGCCTGATGCAGGTAGCCCTCGACGCTGCCGTAGCGGTGCTCGAGCTCCTCGAAGACGCCCTCGATCGACTCGGCCGGGGTCTGCGAGAACCTCTTCATGCGCTCGAGCTCTTCGTCGGTCTCCGCCTCCGCGAACCACTGCTCGTGTCGTGGGCGGAGTCGCTCCTCGCTGAGCGCGTAGTCCGCCGCGATCTCGTCGATGCCGACCCCGGCCACGTGCAGGAGGAGAGCAGTCAGCAGCCCGGTGCGATCCTTGCCTCCTGCGCAGTGGATGACGACTCCGCCCTCGGGCGCGTTCGCGATCTCGCGGATCGCGGCCGCCACGTTGCGGTCGAAATGCTCGAGGAAGATCAGGTAGACGTCGCGCGTCGCCGACGGCACGTCCGGGGCTGACCGCGCGACCGCTTCGAGCCGGGCCTCGACTTCCTTCCAGTCGTCCGCGTCGGTCTCGAAGAACGGAATGTGTAGGACCTCGACGGGGAGCTCAGCCGGCGGGTCGGCTGCGAGCTCGTCATTCGTCCGCAGGTCGACGATCGTCTTCACGCCGTAGTCGACGAGCGCGGCCCAGCCCTGGTCGCTCAGCTGGCGAACGCTGTCGGCGCGGATGATCGAGTCGTACCGCGTCTCGCCGCCGTCCTCGGTCGGATGGCCGCCGAGGTCGCGGACGTTGAGCAGTCCATCCCAGAGGAGGTCGCGGCTACGCTGCAACGGCTGCCAGCTCGACGCCTCGGAGCGTCGTCGAGGTTGCGCCTTCGATGCGGACGTCGACGAGGGCGCCCGGGATGCTGGTCCCGGCGAAGTTGACCGTCGTGTTCCGTCGCGTGCGCCCGCGCAGGAGCGAGGGGTCCGTGCGGCTCGGGCCCTCGACGAGCACCTCCTCAACGCGGCCGACCCGCTCGCCGTTTCGTGCGAGGGCAACGCGCTGGACGACATCCACGAGCCGCTCGATGCGTGCCTTCTTGACATGTCCAGGGACCTGGTCCCGGGACGTGGCTGCTTCGGTCCCCTGGCGCGGCGAGTAGACGAACGTGAACGCGCCGTCATAGCCGACTTCCTCGACCACTTCGAGCGTCTCCTCGAAGTCGCGCTCGGTCTCGCCGGGGAAGCCGACGATGATGTCGGTCGTCAGCGCGAGGTCGGGGATCCCGGCGCGGAGGTCGTCCACGAGACGCAGGTAGCGCTCGCGGCTGTACGTGCGCCGCATCGCCTTCAGGACGCGCGTCGAGCCCGACTGGAGCGGAAGATGCGCGTGCTCGCAGACGGCGTCGCACTCGGCCATCGCGGCGATCACGTCGCGCCGGAAGTCCTTCGGGTGCGGGCTCGTGAAGCGGATGCGCTCTATTCCGTCGATCGCGTCGACCGCGCGCAGGAGCTCGGCGAAGCTGCTCCCGAGGTCGCGACCGTACGAGTTGACGTTCTGCCCGAGGAGTGTGATCTCGCGAACGCCTTCGCCGGCCAGGCTCGTGACCTCGGCGAGGATCTCTCCGGGGCGGCGGCTGACCTCGCGGCCGCGCACCGACGGCACGATGCAGTACGAGCACACCGAGTTGCAGCCCATCGAGACCTGCACCCAGGCCTGGAACCGGCGCTCGCGGTGCATCGGCAGCGTGCCGGCGAACTGACGCTGATCGGCGATCCCGAACCGGCCGCGCGGCGCCTCGCCGCCGGCGCCGAGCCACTGGGCCAGGTGCGGGATCGTGCCTGGCCCGAAAGCGACGTCGACGAACGGATACAGGTCGAAGAGCCGCTCGCGCTGGGCCTCCGCGTAGCAGCCCCCGACGGCGATCACCTTCTCCGGGTCGGCCAGCTTGAGCATCTTCGCGTTGCCGAGGTGCGCGGCGAATCGCTGGTCGGGCTTCTCGCGGATCGTGCAGGTGTTGAAGACGAGCACGTCCGCCTCTTCCTGCGAGACGGCCTCGCCAAGCCCGAGCTCCTCGAGCATGCCCTTGATCCGCTCCGAGTCGTGAGCGTTCATCTGGCAGCCGAACGTGGTGACGTGGTACCGCTTCACGCGGGACAGCCTAGCGAGCTATTTGGCGAATTCGGTGGCGCGGGATTCGCGGATGACCGTGACCTTGATCTGCCCCGGGTACTCGAGCTCGTGCTCGATCTCGCGCGCGATCTCGTGCGACAGCAGCGCCGCCTGGTCGTCGTCGATCTCGCCCGGCTTGACGATGACGCGGATCTCGCGTCCGGCCTGGAGCGCATAGACCTTCTCCACGCCGTTTCTCTTCGCCGCCAGGCCCTCGAGCGCCTCGAGCCGCTTGATGTAGTTCTCCAGGCTGTCCCCGCGGGCTCCCGGGCGCGCCCCTGAGATCGCGTCCGCCGCGATCAGGAGCACCGCTTCTACGGTCTGCGGCTGTACCTCGTAGTGGTGCGCCTCGACGGCATGGATCACGCCCGGTGACTCGCCGTAGCGCCGCGCGTACTGGGTCGAGATCTGCGCGTGCGAGCCCTCGACCTCGTGCGTGACGGCCTTGCCGATGTCGTGCAGGATCGCGGCGCGCTTGGCGGTCTTGACGTTCGCCTCGAGCTCAGTCGCCATCAGGCCCGCCAGGTGCGCGACCTCGAGCGTGTGCTTGAGGACGTTCTGGCCGTAGCTCGTGCGGTAGTTGAGCCGGCCGAGCAGCTTGACGATCTCCTCGTGGAACTCGCCGCAGTTGGCCTCGAAGACCCCCTGCTCGCCGGCCTGGAGGATGTGCTCCTCGATCTCGGCCTTCGACTGGTAGTACATCTCCTCGATCCGAGCCGGCTGGATGCGACCGTCCTCGACGAGCTTCAGCAGCGTCATCTTCGCGATCTCGCGACGGATCGGGTCGAAGGACGAGAGGACGACGGCCTGAGGCGTGTCGTCGACGATCACGTCCACGCCGGTCAGGTGCTCGAGCGTGCGGATGTTGCGGCCCTCGCGGCCGATGATCCGCCCCTTCATGTCGTCGGACGGCAGCTCGATCAACGAAGACGTCGTCTCTGCAGCATGGCTCGCGGCCACGCGCTGGAGGGCGTCCGCGACGAGATTCCGGGCGCGGCGCTTCGCTTCGCTCTGCGCCTCCTCGTCGAGCTGGCGCACGCGCCGTGCGAGGTCGTGCCGGATCAGCTCCTCGGACTGCGCGAGGAGACGCGCCTTCGCCTCGTTGACGGTCATGCCGGCGACGCGCTCGAGCTCCTCGAGCTCACGCTGCTTGGCCTGCTTGAGATCGTCCTGGAGCTCCTTGACGTGCACTTCGCGGTCCGCGACGCCTTGCTCGCGGCGCAAGAGATCCTTCTGGCGGCGCTCCACCTCGTCTTCGCGTGCAAGCACGCGCTCCTCGATCTTCGTGATGCGGCTGCGTTGCTCGGCAGTCTCACGCTCGACCTCGCCCCGGACGCGGACGGCGTCCTCTCGCGCCTCGATCTTCGCTTCGCGCCGGATCGTCTCGGCCTCGCGCTTGGCCTCCGCGACACTCGTGCCGCCGAACAGCTGCATGCCGAAGACGACGATCACGCCTGTGATCAGGACGCTGATCAGAACTGCCGCAAGAACGAGCATGAGTGCTCCTCGGGTCGAAGCCCGCGCGGCTCAATCTCCGAATGGGTGCGGCCCGAGCGGACCGCGGCGAACTGGGCTCAGCCGATCCCGGCGGAGTCCCTTTCAGCGGCGTGTTGGCGTGGAATCAAGGTGCTTTGCTCGTGGTTTTGCTAGGTCGAACGATTCGGAAACTGCGCGTGTGCAGGCAAAACTTCGTGTGTTGTCCCTTCATCGTACAGCGGGAGAGTCCTGCTCCGCAACGGCTTCGGAACACGCGCTCTCGATCGCGTCTTCCGAGAAGCCCTTCCGCGCCAGGTAGCGGACGGTCTTCGGGCCGGGCCCGCGCCTGGCCCAGATGCGGGCTACCCGGACGCTTTCCGGCTCCAGCAGCTCGATCGCCGCTTCGACGGCCGGCGGCGCGATCCCCCGCATCTCGAGGTCGTGCCGGACCTGGAGATTGCCCGCTCCGCGGTCGGCGAGCGCCTGCGCTCTCGCACGCGCGAACCGCTCGTCGTCGACCGCCCCCGCGCCGGTCAGCCGCTCGATCGTTTCCGCGCGCGTCGCAGGCGTGATGCGCGCCTTCGCGAGGCGAGCGTCCAGCTCCGCCGCCGAGAGATCGCGACTCCGCAGAGCCCGTGCCGCGCACGCCATCGCCTCGTGCTGCCGCAGCTCGTGGCGAAGGCGTCGCACACGCTGGCGGTCCAGCTCGACCCCGACATCGAGCCCGGCACGCAGCACGACCTCGGCCGGAAGCGTGCGCCAAGGCTCCCCGTCGAGCGCGACCTCGACCCGGCCCCGCGACGCGGCCGCCAGCGAGCTAACTCTTCGCGGAAACCTCTTCGACGGCAGCCTCGGCCTCCTCCTTGCCGGCGGCGCCATTCGTGGCGGCCCCCGAGGGAAGCAGCCGCGCCGAGGCGATCCCGCCTTCGCCGAGCTCCGCCTGGATCCGCTTGACGATCTTGTCGGCCGCGTCGGGATGTTCCCGCAGGAAGGCCGCGGCGTTCTGGCGCCCCTGCCCGAGCCGCTCCTCGTCGAAGCTGAAGTACGACCCCGACTTCTGGACGACCTTACGATCGAGCCCGGCCTCGAGCACGGTGCCTTCCCAGGAGATCCCCGAGCCGTAGATGATGTCGAACTCGGCCTGTTTGAACGGCGGCGCGACCTTGTTCTTGACGACCTTCACGCGGACGCGGTTGCCGATCGCCTCGACCCCCTCCTTCAGGGTCTCGATGCGACGGATGTCGAGCCGGACCGACGAGTAGAACTTCAGCGCGCGGCCGCCCGGAGTCGTCTCGGGCGAGCCGAACATGACGCCGATCTTCTCGCGCAGTTGGTTCGTGAAGAGCGCGATCGTGTCGGTGCGGTTCAACGTGCCGGCGAGCTTGCGCAGCGCCTGGCTCATCAGCCGGGCCTGGAGGCCCACGTGGCTGTCGCCCATCTCTCCTTCGATCTCGGCCTTCGGCGTCAGGGCCGCGACCGAGTCGACGGCGACGACGTCGAGCGCGCCCGAACGGATCAAGAGCTCGGAGATCTCGAGCGCCTGCTCGCCGTTGTCGGGCTGCGAGACGAGCAGCTCGTCGATGTTGACACCGATCCTGCGTGCGTACTGCGGATCCATCGCGTGCTCCGCGTCGATGAACGCGCAGATCCCACCGCGGCGTTGCGCCTCGGCGATCACGTGGTAGACGAGCGTCGTCTTCCCGGACGATTCCGGGCCGAACACCTCGACGATGCGGCCGCGAGGCAGCCCGCCCACTCCGAGGGCGAGGTCGAGCGTGAGCGATCCCGTCGAGATCGCGCCGGTCGAGACCTGCGCAGCGTCGTTCATGCGCATGACCGAGCCCTTGCCGAACTGGCGCTCGATCTGGCCGAGTGCGTTGTCGAGCGACTCCTCGCGATCCACCCTCATCCACCTCCTAGCGGAACCGACTCCAAGACTTCGTACTGCGCCCCATCGGGCCGCAGCCGAGACATGTAAACAGCAGCGTCGGACATCGTCACCGGCCCCAGATCAGGGATCGAGGGCTCGAGCCTAGGGCGCTCGCGAAAACGGACGACCGTGAGGTGCGGAAGCCACTTCCGCCGCTCCGGCTCGTAGACGCCGAGGCCCTCGAGGCGACGGTGCGCGTCCTCCGCGATCCGCGTCGCACGCCCCTCTTCGTCCTCGAGGACGAGCATTCCGACGGACCGGGTCTCGCGGTAGCGCGCAGGCGTGAGAACGGGCCTGGCGACCCGGTCGACGGCTGCGCGCAGAGCGCCCGCGATCGCCTCGGTCTCGCCAGCTGGCCGCGACCCGAGAAAGGCAATCGTGACGTGCAGGTTCCCGACCGGGACGATCCGGACGCTATCCCCGGCGAGTTGGTCCCGCTGCCAGGCGGCGACGGCATCTGCGGTTGCGTCGGGCAGGCGGAAGCCGAGAAAGAGGCGTAGACGCTCATCGGCACCGACGGTACCCGACGAGCTCATCCCGGACTGTGACGGATCTGTGCCAGAAGCTCGCGCAGGAGATGGAGCGCCGCGGCGGTCGCACGCCGGCGCACGGCCTCGCGGTCGCCGGGCAGATTCAGCTCCCGGGCGAGCTCGGCTCCCGGCCCGGAGGCATGCACGTACACGAGACCGACCGGCTTCTCGGGGGTCCCGCCACCGGGCCCCGCGATGCCGGTCGTCGAGACGGCGACGTCGGCACCCAGCGCCTCACGGGCTCCGAGCGCCATCTCCGAGGCGGTCTCGGCGGACACCGCGCCCCGAGCATCGAGGGTTTGCTCGCTCACCCGGAGCTGTGCGCGCTTCACATCGTTGTCGTACGCGACCACGCCGCCGCGAAAGACATCGCTCGAGCCCGGCACGGAGCTCAGCCGAGCCGCGACGAGCCCGCCGGTGCAGGACTCGGCCGCGGCGACGGACAGCCCCCGGCCACGCGCGGCGTCGAGCACGAGCTCCTCCACGGGCCGGTCGTCCTCCGCGAACACCGACCCGCCGAGCGCGTCCCGCAGCGTTCCCGCCAGCTCCTCGCCGTCACCGAACAGCTCGACCCAAATCTCCCCTGCGTGCGCGCAGATCGTCGCCTGCACGCCCTCCGGCTCCCCACCGGCCTCGGCGAGTGCCCGCGCAACCGCAGACTCGCTGACCCCGTACACCCGCAGCACGCGCCGCTCGGGAACCACGGCCCGCGCGAGCACGCCCTGCACGGCCTCGTCCTCGAGCGCCGCGCGCCAGAGCCTCCGCAGCTCGGGTGGCGGCCCGGGCAGGACGACGGCGACCGCCCGACCCGTCTCGACGACGAGCCCCGGAGCGGTGCCAGCGATCCCGATCACGCGTCCTCCTGCAGGCACCGTGGCCTGCTTGCGAACGCCCTCCGCGAACTCCGCGTACGACCTCCCCAGCCGCTCCGCGATCCGCCTCGAGACGCCTTCGATCTCCTGCTCCAGCTCGCCCACGACAACCGCCTCGAGGCCGGCTGCGCGCGCGAGCAGCTCCACGGTGCGGTCGTCGTGCGTCGGCCCGAGACCGCCCGACAACACGAGCAGATCAGTCTCCAGCCCCTCGCGGATCGCAGGCTCCAGCTCCGCCGGGTCGTCGCCGACGATCCTGATCGACGACGGCTCCAGCCCGAGCCGCGTCAGCTCCTCGGCCAGGAACGGGCCGTTCGAGTCCCGCCGGCCGCCCCGGATCAGCTCGCTGCCGGTGATAAGGACCGAAGTACGAGGCGTCAAGCGGGCGGCTCGGCGAGCTGGACGTGCTTCGGCGTCACTTCGAGCCATCGACGAGAGCCGGTGCCCTGTCCCGGAACGACGCGGGACCGTCCGTTCAGCTTCAACCTCAGGTTCGCCGGCGCGAACACGTAGACCCACAGGCGGCGCCCGACGAAGCGATGCCTGCGTCCGTTCTCGACCGTTCCTTCGTAGATCGGCTTCCCGGTCGGCGACCCCCGGTAGACGACGAGGTACGCCCCGCCGTTCACACCGGACGCAACGAGCTTGGCCACTGGCTTCGGCGGCTTCTTCTTCGGAGCCTTCGGAGGACCCGCGATCACGGGGTTCTCATTGCCAGGACCGCCCCACACCCAGGCGGCGAAGACGAACACCGTGAGGCCCGCGATCGCCGCCAGCGTGATCATCACACCCTTGTTCTGGAACGCTCCGCCGCCGCCGGGCCGGGCGACGCGTGGCTTGAACTCGCGCTGCTCCTCCTCCTCCTCGAGCTCTCCGCGCACGTAGCGTGAGTTGAACTCGTCGACGTAGAGCTGGCCGTCCAGGCCGAGGTAGTCCGCGTACGAGCGAAGGAAGCCCTTGACGTACGTCTGCGCGGGCAGAACCTCGAACTGCTCGTCCTCGAGGGCGCGCAGGTACTTGCCGCGGATCTTCGTCGACTGCTCGATCTCGGAGAAGTCGAGCCCTTGCCGGAGACGAGCCTCGCGGAGGCTGTTGCCGATCTCGAACACCGGGTCCCGAGTCTACGACAAGAGGTGGTACTCGACGTAGTAAAAGGCCAGCGCGATCGCTCCGATCAGCGCGAAATAGAGGCCGAGCCAGCCGAGGATGCGTCCCAGCCGGGCGGGAACCGCGCCCCGCGCCCGTCCGATCGTCCGCTCCAGCCGTCTGCGGGCGCGGCGTGCGAGCCGGATCGCGACGAAACCGAAGACCGCCGCGAGCGGGACGGCGAAGCCCGCGTGGAGGAGCCGCAGGTCGTTGCGGTAGTTCGTGATCAGGATTCCGAGCGGGATCGCCGCGACCGCGAGCAGCCCGAACAGGAGCGCGAGCGGCGCTGCCGGGTTCCCCGGTCTATTGCTTGACGTAGGGGCGGCCAACGGCAGCGGGCGGAGTGGACCGGCCGATCACGCCGGCGACGGCGATCAGCGTGATCACGTACGGAAGCGCCTGGAAGAGCGTCGCGGCCGTTCCCGAGTACACGGGCAGCCGGAACGCGATCGCGGTCGACAGACCGAAGAGGAGCGCCGCTCCGAACGCGCCGAAGGGCCGCCAGTTCCCGAAGATCAGCGCCGCGAGCGCGATGAAACCGCGCCCCGCCGTCACGTTCTCGTTGTACGTGCCCAGGAAGCCCACAGTCAGGTACGCGCCACCCGCCGCCGCGAGCATCCCGGAGAGGATGACCGAGAAGTAGCGGAGCCCGTACACGTTGATGCCGACGGTGTCGGCCGCCCGCGGATGCTCCCCGCAGGCCCGGATGCGCAGTCCGAGCGGAGTCCTGAACATGACGAAGTACGAGACGACGACTAGTGCCATCACAGCCCAGATCATCAGGTTCAGGTGCCCGAAGGCCTCCGAGAAGAACCCGTGGTTGCTGTTGCTCGTCAGGTTCACGTCCGGGATCTGCGAGATCCCCGTCGGGACGTTGTTGCCGTGGTAGAGCTGGACGAAGAAGTAGCCCGTGATGCCGAGGGCGAGGAAGTTGACAGCGACGCCGCCGACGATCTGGTCGGCGCGCAGGTGGATCGCGAAGACCGCGTGCACGACCGCGAGCAGGCCGCCGGCGATGATCCCGATCACGAGCCCGCCGACCCAGCTGCCGGTCTTGTCGGCGCCCCAGATCCCCCAGAAGGCGCCCATCAGCATCATCCCCTCGAGGCCGATGTTCACGACCCCCGAGCGCTCCGAGAACATGCCGCCGATCGCGGCGAAGGTCAGCGGCGTCGCGAAGACAAGCATCGACGCGATCAGGCTCGCCGTGAAGACCTGGTCGAGGTTGCCCGTGCTGGAGCGGGTCGCCAGAACGCCGAGCGCGACCCCGAGCACGCCGACGACGATGGCACCCGAGCCCGCGCGTCGGGCGCCGCGGCTGACGGCGAAGACGCCCGCGAAGGCGGCCAGGATCCCGAGGAACGCGGGCCAGACCGGGGAACGTTCAGTGATCGGCGGGATGGCGAGCAGGAACGCGAGCACGCCGAGCGCGAACCCGTAGCTGGCGACCGCCTTCGGGCGCACGAAGCGCGCTGCGTCGAGCTGCCCGACGTAGGTGCTCATGAGGCTGGCTCCGCAACCGGCTCATCCGGAGGTCTTCGGCGCAGCCGCCCGCCCGCGCGCCAGACGGCGATGATCAGCAGGTCGGCGCCGACGAAGAGAACGACGAGCCCCTGGATGAGCTCGGTCAGATGGCCTGCGAGGCTCGGGTCGATCACATTCGACTGCAGCCCGTGCGTCGTCCCGAAGAGGAGCGCGCCGAAGAGGAGCGCGGCGAGCCCGACTCCGACCGCGGTGCTCCGGCCGAGCAGCGCGACCGCGATCCCGAGGAACCCGATGCTCGAAGCCTGGACGTCCGAGGTCCCGACGTGGAAGAGGTAGCCGAGCATGTCGAGGCCGCCCGCGAGACCCGCGAAGGCCCCGGAGATGGCCATCGCGCGCACGTAGTTCGTGCGTACCTTGATCCCGCCGTAGGCGGCCGCGTCGGGGTTGTAGCCGACCGCTCGCACCTCGTAGCCGAGCGTCGTCCTGTTCAGGATCGCCCAGAAGACGATCAGCGCGGCGATCGCGAGGAAGAAGCCGATGTGGAGACCCTGGAGGTCCTTGTCGCCCCAGAAGACAGGGAGCTTGGCGCTCCCTGCGATGTCGCCCGAGATGGGGATGTCGAGCGGCTTGTTCGCCGCCCCCTGGAGCGGGCCGCCCTGCTGGAAGAGGTAGTTCCCGATCCAGTAGGCGATCCAGTTGAGCATGATCGTCGTGATCACCTCGTGCGCGCCGACGGCCGCCTTCAGGAAGCCGGCGATCGCGGCCCATGCGGCGCCGGCGAGCGCAGCAGCGCCGATCCCGAGGAGGATGTGGACGGGACGGGTCATGTTGACGAAGCTCGTCCCAACCCAGCTCGCGACGAAGAGGCCCATGAAGTACTGGCCCTGGCCGCCGATGTTGAACAGCCCGCAGCGGAATGCGAACGCGACGGCGAGGCCGGTCAGGATCAGGGTCGTCGTCTGCAGGAGCGTCTGAGTGAGGTTGTACGGCGCCGTGTGCGCGGTGTTCACGTCCCAGGGATGTGCGAGCCAGTTGAGCCCCGCGCCGTTGAGAATGTCCCTGTACGCGATGAACGGGTTGTGGCCGGACCCGAGGACGACGAGGCCGCCGATCGCGAACGCGAACACTCCGGTCGACACCGGGACCGCGATTCCGCCCGCGCGGTGCAGGAGGTCGAGCCGCCCCGCGACCGTCGTCGGCGGAGTGTCCGGCTCGGGCGGAGTCGTCGGCGCCAGCGACTCGCTCATGCAGCGTCCTCGCGCTTCGCGCCGAGCATCTCCATCCCGATCGCCTCCTCGCTCGCGTCCGCGCCGTGCTCGCCGACGATCTCGCCCTCGTAGATGACGAGGATCCGGTCGGACAGCGACAGGATCTCGTCCAGCTCGAGCGAGACGAGCAGGATCGCGCGCCCCTCGTCGCGTTCCTCGACGAGTCGCCGGTGTAGGTACTCGATCGCTCCGACGTCCAGCCCGCGTGTCGG
>VAXT01000049.1 GCA_005883245.1 Actinomycetota bacterium
CGGCCGTACCGGGGACAGGTACAGGTGACCGTTGCGAACGGAGCTCTGCGCGCAGTGAACGTCGTCGGGCTCGAGGCGTACCTCTACGGCGTCGTCCCTTCGGAGATGCCGCGAGACTGGTTGCCCGAGGCGCTGAAGGCGCAGGCGGTCGCGGCGCGCTCGTACGCGCTGGCGGTCAAGAAGAGCGGGTCGTGGTTCGACCTCTATCCGGACACGCGGAGCCAGGTCTATCTCGGCATCGCCCACGAGGCGCCCACCACGACCGCCGCTGTCCAGGCGACCGCCGGTGAGGTCGTGCTGTACGGCGGGCGCGTGGCGACGACGTACTTCTTCTCGAGCTCGGGTGGGCGCACTTCATCCGCCTCGGAGGTCTGGCCGAGCTCACCAGCGGTCCCGTATCTCGTCTCCGTCAACGATCCGTACGACACGATTTCGCCGTACCACCGCTGGGGCCCGTTCGTCGTGCCGGCGTCCAGGTTGAAGCGTGTCCTCCGTACGCGCGGCCGCTTGACCGACGTGTCGATGCTGACCGGCCCGTCCGGGCGCGTCCAGAATGTGACCGCGATCGGCTCGGAGGGGGTCTCGACCATGACGGGATCGGATCTCCGGCGGGCGCTGAACCTGCGCTCGACGTGGTTCCGCATCGGCGTGCTCTCGCTCGCCACGCCCCAGGCTCCCGTCACCTACGGCAAGCACGTCGCGCTGAGCGGCGTCGCCCGCCGGCTTCCCGCGGTCCGGCTGGACCAGCGGCAGCCGGGCACTCCGTGGGAGCAGGTTCGCCCGATTTCTCCCGGCCCGGGCGGCTCGGTGAAGGTGTCGGCGAAGCCGCGCGTGCCGACCGACTACCGGCTCGTCAGCGGCGCGGCTCGCAGCGCGGTCGCACATGTCTCCGTCGCTCCGCTCGTGCGGTTCCACGGCATGCCCGACGCGGCGACGCTGCGCGGCTTCGCCAGGCCGCTGTTCCCGGGGGCGAGCGCCGCGCTGCAGCGGTTCGACGGAGCAACGTGGAAGACGATCGCGCGTGCGACGATCGACCAGAACGGAGACTTCCAAGCGCACGTGAACCTGACGCCGGGTCAGTACCGGGCCCGGCTCGCGCCCGGGCGGGGCTTCGTGCCCGGAGTGAGCCCGACGTTGACCGTGGGGCCGGCGTGAAGCGGCTCCTCCTCGCGTCCTTCGTCGTCGCCCTGGCCGTGCCCGCGCAGGCGTCGGCGGCCCGGTTCGCGATCGGCATCCAGAAGGGCGCCGACGAGCAGTCCGTGGCCCGCCGCGTCCGGGCTGTGACCGGGCAGCCGGTGACGAAGATCGGCGCGTTCGCAGTGTCGGTGCGCGCGAGGCACGCGGGCGAGCTCGCTTCCGTCAAGGGCATGTCGTGGGTCGAGCGCATGCGACCGACGCGGAGGCTCTCGTTCACGCCGAACGACCCGCTCGTGAACAGGCAGTGGTATCTGGGCCGGATCCACGCCTTCGACGCGTGGCCGCAGCTCCCCACGCTCGGGACCGTTCGCGTGGCCGTCCTCGACTCCGGCGTCGATTCGGCACACCCGGACCTCCAGAGCCAGATCGTCGACGGGCGGAGCTTCGTCTCCAGCTCGTGGGAGACCGACACGAACGGCCACGGGACGTTCGTCGCCGGGGAGATCGCAGCCGCGACGAACAACGGCATCGGCATTGCCGCCGTCGGCTTCCCGGCCGAGCTCCTGATCGCCAAGATCGTGCGCTCGGACGGCACGATCTCGCCGGACGCCGAGGCCCGCGCCATCCGCTGGGCCGTCGACCGCGGCGCGCGTGTGATCAACATGAGCTTCGGCGGCGTTCGCGATCCGCGGCGCGCCGACCCAGCCCTGGAGCTACGCGGGCTATCCCGCGGCCCTCCCGCACGTCCTCGGCGTGAGCTCGCTGAACCGCGACGGAACGGTGCCGACCTTCTCGAACCGCGACCTCCGGTACGTGGATGTCGCCGCTCCCGGCGAGGCGATCTTTTCCACGCTGCCGCGCGGGCTCACTCAGTCGTCCAGGCCCAGCTGCGTTCCTCAGGGGTACTCGGACTGCGGCCCGATGGAGTTCCGCCGCGGTGAAGGGACGTCGTTCTCCGCCCCGCAGGTCTCGGCAGCCGCGGCGCTCCTGTTCGCGACGGATCCCGGCCTCCAGGCGGATCAAGCCTCGACCATCCTCACGAGAACCGCGGCCGACTCGGACCGCGACACGGGCTGCGTCCGCTGCTACACCGGCCGCGACCCCCTGACCGGTTGGGGCCTGCTCGACGTCAACGGCGCCGTGCGCGCGCTCGACGATCCACTGCCCGACCCCGACCGCTACGAGGCGAACGACCGCGTGTCCACTGCGGCGACGGTGTGGGGCCGCAAGGGCCAGCGGATCCACGCGACGATCGACTACTGGGACGATCGCGAGGACGTCTACAAGATCAAGGTCCGTAGCGGCCAGAAGCTCGTCGCGCGGCTGCGCGGGCCCGTAGGCGCGAACTCGGATCTCTTCCTGTGGAAGCCGGGAACGACGAGCATCGGCGGGTCGGCCGTCGACCAGCGGTTCCTCGCCGCCCAGTCGCGGTCACCGGGATCGCTGGACAAGATCAGGCTTCGTGTCGGCCAGGGCGGTTGGTACTACCTCGTCGTGAAGATCGCGTCGCCCGGCTCGGGCAAGTACACGGTCAGGTACCGGAAGCGCCCGCGGGCGGGGCTCCGAGCAGCTCGTCCGTAGCGACCTCGCGGATCTGCCGCGCGGGATTGCCGACGACGACCGCCCCCGCCGGCACGTCGCCGACCACGACCGCGCCGGCTCCCACGTAGGCCTCCTCGCCGATCTCGACGGCTGGACAGAGCACTGCGCCTCCGCCGATGCGCGCGCCGCGCCTGATCGTCGGCCCGCGGCGCAGCTCGTGCCGCTTCTCCGTTCGGCCCATGAAGTTGTCGTTCGTCGTGATCACGCCCGGCGCGATGAAGACCTCGTCCTCGAGCGTCGAATAGGCTGTGACGTAGGCGTTGGCCTGGATCTTGGTCAGCGCTCCGATCGTCGTGTCGTTCTCGACGAGCGAGCCGCGCCCGACGACGACGTCGTCGCCGATCTCGCAGCGCTCCCGCACGCACGCCTGGTCGCCCACGATCACGCGCTCGCCGATCCGCGTCCCCGCGAAGACGATGGCGCCTGCCGAGACGATCGTTCCCGGCCCGAGCTCGAGTGGCGGCAGCTCCTCGCGGGCCGCGGTCGAGCGCGGCGACAGGGCGGGCTGTTTGCCGAGGACCGCGTAGTCGCCGACCACGCAGCCGTCTCCGATCACCGTACCGGGGTAGACGACGGCCGTCGCGGCGATCTGCGTCAAGCTGGTGCTCTATCCAGCGACTCCTGGAGCTGCTCGAGCGTGCGGATCACCGCCAGGCCTTCGCGAGCCGGCGCGAGCGGGTCGCCCTGGCCGTCGACGAGCGCCAGGAAGCGCGCGACCTCGCGGCGGAGCGGCTCCTCGGACGGGAGGTTCGGAATGTGGATGTCGCCGACGCGAACTTGCCAGTCGCTCGCGGGCCGTTCGACCGGCCCCTTGTCGTAGACCGTCAGCTTGCGGTCCGGCTCCATGTCGTCGAAGACCGCCATCTTGTCGCGCCCGACAACGGTCAGCATCCGGATCTTGTGCGGGTCGAGCCACGAGACGTGCATGTGGGCGACGATGCCCGAGGGGAAGCGCAGGTAGCAGAAGACGACGTCCTCGATCCCGGTGCGCAGAAACGACTCGCCTCGCGCCCAGGCCTCCACAGGCTCCTCGCCGACGAGGTGGAGGATCATCGACAGGTCCTGCGCCCCGATCGACCAGAGCGCGTTCTCGTCGCGGCGGATCTGACCGAGGTTCTGCCGGTTCCCGTAGAGATAGAGCACGTCTCCGAGCTCGCCTTCGTCGATCAGCTCCTTCAGCCGGTGCAGTGCGGGGTGGTAGAGGAGCAGGTAGCCGGGCATCAGGACGAGCCCCCGCTCCTCGGCGAGCGCCGTCAACTCCTCCGCCTCGGCGCTCGACTGTGCCTGCGGCTTCTCGACGAAGACGTGCTTGCCCGCCGAGAGCGCCTGCTTGGCGAGCTCGTAGTGCGTGACCACCGGAGTCGCGATCACGACCGCGTCCACCTCTGGGTCGGCGAGGAGGGCCTCGAAGTCGTCCGTCGTCCGCGCCTGCGGGTGGGCCTTCGCCGCTTTGTCGAGCACGTCGGGCGAGAGGTCACACAGCCAGCGCAGGTCCGCGAGCGCGCCGAAGTTCCGAGCCAGGTTCGGGCCCCAGTAGCCGAGCCCCGCGTGCCCGATGCGGATCACAGCTTCCAGACCTTGCCGTTCCCGGTTCCGTCCCGGCCGGTCGCGTTCCGCAGATCGACCACGAGCGGCGCCTGCTCGACGAGCGCGTCGTAGTCGATGCCCGAGTGAGCCGTGACGATCACGACGCAGTCCGCCGCTGCCGGATCGAGCGCGGTGGAACTGAGCCCCTGCTCGGGAAGCTCGGGGACGAAGGGGTCGTGGTACGAGACGTCCGCCTCGGCCTCCTGCAGGAGCTCGATCAGCTTGAGCGCCGGCGACTCGCGCGTGTCGTCGATGTCCGCCTTGTAGGAGACGCCGAGGATCACGACCTTCGAGCCCTTCAGCGCCTTCTCGTTCGCGTTCAGCGCACGGGCGATCTTCCCGAGGCACCAATAGGGCATGTTCTCGTTGACCTTGCCCGCGAGCTCGATGAACTCCGTGTAGAAGTCGTACTCGCGCGCCTTCCACGTCAGGTAGAAGGGATCGATCGGCATGCAGTGCCCGCCAAGGCCCGGTCCCGGTTGGAAGCTCATGAACCCGAACGGTTTCGTGGCGGCGGCGCCGATGACCTCCCAGACGTCGATCTGCATCCGGTCACAGAGCTGCGCGAGCTCGTTGACGAGGGCGATGTTGACCGAGCGGAAGATGTTCTCGAGGAGCTTTGTCAACTCCGCCGCCTCGGGGGACGAAACGGGGTGCACCGTCTTGAGCGCACGGCTGTAGAGCTCGACCGCGCGCTCGGTGCAGGCGGGAGTGAGGCCGCCGACGATCTTCCCGCTGCCACCCTCGAGGATCGGCCTGAGGCGCTCGCGCGTCGTGCCGGGATACGTCGTCGACTCCAGCACGACGAGCTGGCGCTTCTGGAGGCGCGGCGCGATGTCGCCTGCTGCGCCGAGCACGATTGAGAGGTCCGGCTCCCGCTGCGCCGTGAGCGGCGTCTGGAGCGCGATCAGAATCGCGTCCGCCTCCGCGAGCACGTTGTAGCTGCTCGTGATCTCGATCGCGCCCGACTCGACCAGCGGTGCGAGCTCCTCGGAGGGCACGTCCCTGATGTAGCTCTCGCCGCGCTTGACGAGCTCGACTTTCTCCGGGTTCGCCTCGACGAGCACAACCCTGTTTCCGGCTCCTGCGAACACCTGAGCGAGCGGCAGGCCGACGTAGCCCGCCCCGACGATTGCAACTGGTCCCTTCACCGCGGGGCGATAGTACAGATGCCCTAGGGGTGCGCTCTGGACAGGTACCAGCGTTTCGCGGTCGGGTCGGTCTTAAAGAACGTCGTGAGCATGTTCACGACCTTCTGCACGCCGCTCTTCGACGGATGGGTCCCGTCGGCTTCCACGTCGTCGCACGTCCACTGCAGCCCGTCGCTTCGGCCGGCGAGGCCGTCCGTCCACAGGTACGGGCCCCAGCCGACCCACGGGCCCTTGAGCTTGCCGCTGATCCGGTCCTGAATCACGCCTCGGACGGCATAGCCGCTGTCGTAGGCCGCCGGCTCGGGATTCCAGCCGGTGATCGCGTAGCCGCCGTAGGTCCGGCTCGAGAGGTACACGAGCCGCAGCTTCGGGTAGCGGAAGCGCATCGTCGTGATGATCTTGCGGAGCGAGGCCTGGAGCGCCTTCGCGTCCTTCGGGAAGCGCCGGTGCTCGCCGGCGATCGCCTCTTTCAGCCACACGACCTGGACCTGCGCGGCGGAGACTCCCGCGGCATCGAGCCGACTGTCCACGCTGTCCCAGTAGGCGGGGCGAGCGTTGACGTTCGTGGCGTCGAAGCCGTCCTGGGCGCCGTCGACGACGACGAGGTTCTGGTTCACCTGCGAATCGCGGTCGGAGGCGCGCTTGAACGCGGAGAATTCGGCGCTGGCGTTCGACATGCCGATCGAGAGAAGGACGATCTTGCCGTTGATCGGGCGCACCTGACGCGAGGCGGCGAGACCCTTCTTCATGTACTTCGGCACAGGCCGGTTGACGCCGCCCGGGTAGAGCCCGCCGCGGTAGCCGCGATAGCGCCGGCTGCCCATGTCGGTGAGCGGAATCAGCCCCGTCGAGTCCAGGGAGCACTGCGCGTTCGGGCTCGCCTGCCTAGCCGGCGCCTGCGTGGTCGAGAGGGACGCCGAGACGGCCGCGAACGCGGCCGCCAGAGCCAGAAGCGCCTTCACTCGCATCGCAGTCCGAAGGGTACGTGGTACCGGTTAGGGCGCTGTTAAGGCCCAGGAGGCTCGGCTACACTCGCCCGGCCGGGGCCGTTAGCTCAGCTGGTAGAGCAGGGGACTCTTAATCCCAAGGTCGCAGGTTCGATCCCTGCACGGCCCATTTTCGGCTGGTCTGCAGCCGAAAATGTGATGGGCACGCCGTAGGCGCGCCCGAACTGACGCGTGAGTCTCGGTTACGCCACGAGCTGGGCGTGCAGATCGAGATGCACCGACGCGAACGCCGCTACGACCTCGGGGTCGAACTGCGTCCCAGCGCAGCGGACGAGCTCGGTCATTGCATCCTCGGACTCGAGCTGCGGTGCGTACGGCCGCGTGCTCGTCATCGCCTCGAACGCGTCGCAGACCGAGATGATCCGTGCGCCGAGGGGGATCTCCGGGCCGGTCAGCTTGTCCGGATAGCCGGCCCCGTCCCAGCGCTCGTGGCTCGAGCGGACGAGGTTGGCCGCGCGCCCGAAGTCGGGCGCCGCCGCGAGGATGCGCTCCCCGATCAGCGGGTGCCGTTTGACGAACTCCCACTCGTCTCCGCTCAGGGTCCCCGGCTTGCTGAGGATCTCCTCCGGGATCGCGAGCTTCCCCACGTCATGCAGCTCGGCCGCCTGCCGGATCTTCGACAGCTCGTCCGGCGAGATGCAGAGCCGCCGGCCCACGGCCTCCGCGAGCTCGGCCACGTCCGCCGGGCGACCTGGATGCCCGTCGCGGGCCGCCTCGAGCGCGCCCACGGCTTCGACGGGGGCGCGGTGCCGCTGCTTGTGGAGGTACATGCGATGGTCGGCCATGCTCAGAGCCTCACTGAGCCGGCCTGCCTCCGACGGCATCAGCACCGCGCCGTACGAACAGTTGACGGCGAAGCCTTCTCCTTCCTCCGTCAGCGCTGCCGCAGCCCGCTTTGCAAGATCGTCTGGGTCGTTGTTCTTGACACCCGCCAGCACGCAGAACTCGTCGCCGCCGAGCCGGTAGGCGCGACCCTCGCCCTCGACCGCGGCGTCGAGCCTGTCCGCGACGCGAGCGAGCAGGGCGTCGCCGGCCGAGTGGCCGAACGAGTCGTTGTACGCCTTGAAGCCGTCGAGGTCGAAGACGATCAGCGCGAAGGACAACCCGTCATAGCCGAGCGCAGCGTCGAGCTCGAGCATGAACCGGCGGCGGTTGCCGAGCCCGGTCAGCGCGTCGGTCAAAGCCTCTTCGCGGCTCTGCGCGAGGAGCTGCACGCGCTCGCGGAACGTCAGCACTGCGCGGACGATCACGGCGGCGATCGTGGCCGACGCGAGCACCAGCGCGAGTGTGTTGATGCGAACGAAGTGGTCGTAGACGAGCAGCGACAGCCCCACCGCGGCGAAGAACGTCGGCAGCGTCAGCGCCTGCCAGCCCTCGTCGCGCACACCCTCGAGCTTGCGAATTGGTTGCCACGCCGAGCACGCGATCAGCACGAGGGCGAGCGGCCAGCCCACGTCCAGCAGCCCGCCCTCGGTGTACGTCCCGGCGGCGGTCTCGTAGAGGTACGCGCTGTCGGCGATCGCGAACACCGCGAAGCCGGTGGCAACGCACGCCCAGGTCGCGTCGAAGCGCCAGCCGGTCAGGGCGAAGGTGGCGACGACGAGCGCGAGCAGGAGCACGTCGGCGAGCGGGTAGGCGAGGTTCGTCGCGATGACCAGAGCGCTGCCGCCCGTCGAGCTCAGCACCTCGCCGAACACGACGGCTGCACCGAGCGCGGCCACGGCCAGCGCGGCGATCAGGCCGTCGAGCCAGAGGTTCCCACGGAAGCCCTGCATGCGGCGGCGCAGGAGGAGCGCAAGCGCGACATAGCTGACGGGATAGAACGCGAGGTAGAAGGGGTCGGACACGGACGGAATGGGCAGGTCCGCGAGGCCCGAGAACGCGAAGTAGTAGTAGAGGTCGCCGGTCGTCCAGAGCGCGAGGGAAATCCCGAGCAGGAGCCAGGGAAGCCGCTCGGTCTTGACGGCGAATCCTCTGGCGAGGCACGCGAGCGACGCCAGGACGAGGAGGCCGTTGTAGACCCAGCTGTCGAAGAAGGTGTCGACCGGCCCCCGCATGCCGAGCAGAGCCTCGATTCCGTATGCCGCCGTGAGCGCGAGTAGGCCCGCGCACAGCACCCGGCCGATGCCGAAGACGCCCCGCCGTTCCGGGGCGCGCAAGAACTGTTCGTTACGCCGCAGTTTGCCCTCCGGTAGTGGAAAATGCCTGAATCGCACTATCACGCGTGTAGGCTCTAGCGGCGTCCCCCGGAGTGGGGATTCGATCCCTCGTTCTGGTTCCCCCTTTTGGGGGATGGGAGGGGGCCGCCAATGGCACCGATCCAGGTCCCGATGAGAGCGTCAGCGGCGACTCTCGCAGTGCTCGGGCTCCTCGCGGCCACCTTCGCGGGTGGCGCTTCCGGTGCCGGGAATCCGAACATTGCCGCGCTTCAGGTCGGCCTCCGGACGCACGCCTTGTACGCAGGAACGGTCGACGGCGTCCTCGGCCCGCGCACGGAGCGGGCACTCATACGGTTCCAGCGCCGTGCGGGCCTCTCCCCGGACGGCGTTGTCGGACCGCGGACGCGCAAGGCGTTCGGCCGCTACGGGCGGCGTTCACCGCTCGGGCGGCGGGACCTCGCGATCGGCTGCCGTGGCTGGGACGTCGCGGCGCTTCAGTTCGCGCTCGCGTGGCACGGTTTTCCGTCGGCGGTCTTCGACGGGGTGTTCGGGGCGCACACCGACACTGCGTTGCGGAAGTTCCAGGTCTGGGCCGGGTTGAAGCCGGACGGGACCGCGGGCCCCTCGACCTATGCTGCGCTTCGCCGGGCGCTGCCGCGTTCGCCGATCAGGCTCATTCAACCGGTTGCAGGGCGAGTCGTCTTCGCGGCCGTCGGCGGGGGATTCGGCAAGTTCGTCGTCGTCGAGCATCGGTCCGGCGTCAGGACCCGCTACGCGCACTTATCGCGGATCGAGGTCCGCGTCGGTCAGTACGTGAAGGCGAGAGCCACCGTCGGGCTCGTGGGAGCGACCGGCGAGGCGTCGGGGCCGCACCTGCACTTCGAAGTGCTCGTGCGCGGCGCGAACGTGAATCCATTGTCCGCGCTTTAGGGCGGACAATGCCTAGCCCACGGCGTCAGCCATGGGCTAGGCCACAGAGGCGCTTCTAGGCCGGCGGAGGTCCTTCCTCGACGTATGTCGAACGGCGGCGACCGCCACCCCATCCGCCCCACGACGACCAGAAGAGCATCGAGAGGACGAGGCCGATCACGCCGACGACCATCAGGATCACGCCGATCGCATCGACGTCGAGCCCTGCGACCTCGGCATTGACTCCCCAAACGAGAATCGCTCCGCCTGCGATCAGAAACAGACTTGCTCCGAGTCCCAAACGAACCTCCTTGGTTTCGCAGGCTGTGTACCCGGGTTCGCCCTGTTACTAACTAGGCAGTGAACCGGCCTGTTCAGTAGGCTCGCGCTCGGTGCGCAGGGGAGCAATCGTTCGGGTCGTGGTGATCGCTTTGCTCGCGGCTGGGGCCGCGACGGCGGTCGCGCTCTTCATCCCCTGGCTGCCCCCGGTCCAGTCGAAGGAGGGGGAGCGGATCGACTTCGTCTTCTGGGTCGTGGTCGCGATCTGCATCGCCGTGTTCGCGGTCGTCGCCGCGGTCACGCTCTACTCGGTCATCACCTTCCGCGTGCGGCCCGACGACGACTCCGACGGGCCCCCGGTGCACGGGCACACGGGCCTCGAGATCACGTGGACGGCGATTCCTGCGGTGCTGGTCACGATCATCGCGGTGCTGAGCGCGGTCGCCCTGGCCGAGAACGGCGACCTGAAGTCGAACAGGCTCAAAGTCGACGTCACCGCGCGCCAGTTCGCATGGAGCTTCAAGTACCCGCAGTACGGAGGCTTCGAGACGACCGAGCTGCGGCTCGAGGAGAACCGCCAGGTCGAGCTCAACCTGCGTGCGCTGGACGTCATCCACTCGTTCTGGGTGCCCGAGTTTCGGCAAAAGCAGGACGCGGTCCCGGGGATCGTCACGCACCTGCCGATCACGCCGACCAAGGTCGGCACCGACACCCTCATCTGCACGGAGCTCTGCGGCCTCGGGCACGCGCTGATGCGGGCGAAGGTGATCGTGATGAGGCCCGCCGACTTCGAGCAGTGGGCGCGCGCGCAGCAGCGGAAGGGTGCCCAGGCAGGTGCGGGTTAGGGTGATTGTCTCGTGACCGAGGTCCTCGACCAGACGCCGCAGGCGCAGGCCGCGCCGCCGAAGACGGGATGGCGACGCTGGCTGCTCGGCCCCGGCTTCGTGCGAGCGGCGTGGATGGCGCCGCTCTTCTTCGGGATCGGCTTCCTGATCGTGATCGGACTGCGGTCGATCGCGCACTACGAGCCGTTGCTCAACTGGCTGATCGTCGTCACCGTCGCCGGGCTGGTCACGGCCCCGCTCGGCTTCCTCGCCGGGATCGGCGCCTTCGACTACTGGGTCTACTACGCCCTCGGCTACCCGACGCGGCCCGAAGACCACTCGGGCCACGGCGCGCGCAGCTGGAAGGACTACTTCCGCGTCAACACCGACCACAAGGTGATCGGCGTCCAGTACGTCGTGACGACCATCTTCTTCTTCCTCGCCGGCGGGTTGATGGCGATGATCTTCCGCGCGGAGTTGGCCAAGCCGGGCATGCAGTTCCTGGACAACCAGGAGTACAACGGTCTGATCTCGGTGCACGCGTCGCTGATGATCTTCCTGTTCGTGATCCCGGCGTTCGCGGGCCTCGCCAACTTCGTGATCCCGCTCATGATCGGCGCGCCGGACATGGCGTTCCCGCGCCTGAACGCGCTGTCGTTCTGGCTGCTGCCGATCGCCGGGATCATCATGCTCTCGAGCCTCGCCGTCCCGGGCGGTGCCTTCGGCGCGGGCTGGACGGGCTACGCGCCGCTGTCCGTCGTCGGGACGAACGGCAACGTCTGGTTCAACATGGGCGTCCAGTGGGCCGGCGCGTCGTCGATCATGACCGCGCTCAACTTCCTGGTCACGATCATCACCATGCGCGCGCCGGGCATGACCTTCTGGCGGATGCCGCTCCTCGTGTGGGCGAACTTCACGACGTCACTGCTGGTCGTGCTCGCCACCCCGTTCATCGCCGGCTCGCAGTTCTTCGTCATGTTCGACCGGCTGATCAAGACGAACTTCTTCAACTTCCATGAGAGCGGCTACGTCCTCGGCTACCAGCACATCTTCTGGTTCTACTCGCACCCAGCCGTCTACATCATGATGCTGCCCGGCTTCGGGATCGCCTCCGAGGTCATATCCGTCTTCTCGCGCAAACCGATCTTCGGCTACCGGCTGATGGCGCTGTCGCTGTGCGCGATCCTCGTGCTCGGCTTCTCGGTCTGGGCGCACCACATGTTCGTCTCGGGCATGGCGAACTGGCTCCGCGTCCCGATGATGGTGACGACGCTCCTGATCGCGGTGCCGACGGGAATCAAGGTGTTCTCGTGGCTGGCCACGACCTGGGAAGGGAGGATCCACTTAGCCACGCCCATGCTGTTTGCCCTCGGCTTCGTGTCGATGTTCGTGATCGGCGGCCTCTCCGGGATCATGCTCGGCGCGGTCCCGATCGACATCCACGTCTCGGACACGTACTTCGTCGTCGCGCACATCCACTACGTGCTCCTCGGTGGATCGCTGTTCACGATCTTCGCCGGGATTTACTACTGGTTCCCGAAGATGACCGGGCGCATGTACAACGAGCGGCTCGGCAAGCTGCACTTCTGGCTGACCTTCATCGGATTCAACCTGACGTTCTTCCCGATGCACATCATCGGCGTCCAGGGGATGCCGAGGCGCGTCTCGGACTACGACCCGCAGTTCGGGACCTGGAACATGATCATCTCGATCTCGTCGTTCTTCCTCGGCGCGTCCTTCATCGTGTTCCTCTACAACGCGATCACGAGCTGGATCCGCGGCCCGCTGGCCGGGGCGAACCCGTGGCACGCGATGACGCTCGAGTGGCAGGTGTCCTCCCCGCCACCGATCTTCAACTTCGACGAGATCCCGCAGATCGTGGGCGGCCCGTACGAGTACGGCGTCCCGGGGGCGCGGCACGCGGTCTTCAACGGTGCGCGTGAGCACGAGCTCGAAGAGGCGCGATCGCCGTGAAGCACGTTCTCGTGGTCGCGAACGAGACGATGACCGGCCCGAGCCTGATCGCGGCCGTTCAGAGCAGGCAACCCGATCTCGTGACCGTGCTCGCGCCGATCAGCAACCCGCATGCCGGCTACGTCGTCTACGAGGACACGCGCCGCGCGGCTGCGGGTCGGCGGCTCGAGCGCACCCTGACGAAGCTCCGTGAGGCCGGGATTCCCGCGCACGGGCTCGTGGTCGACTCGGATCCCGCCGACGCCGTCCGCGACGCGATCGCGATGCTCGAGCCGCGGCCGACGGAGATCATCGTCTCGACGCACCCGCAGGAGAAGTCCGGGTGGCTGCGGCGCAAGGTCATCGACCGGGTCCGCGACGCCGCGGGCGGCCTGCCGGTCGAGCACATCGTCGTCAACGTGGGAAACGAAGGCGGCGAGGCGAACGTGCTCGTGATCGCGAACGAGACGGTCGTCGGCGACCCGCTCCTCGAGCGGATCCGCGAGCGCGCAGCCCGCTCACCTGCGAGCTTCCTGATCATCTGCCCCCAGAGCGATCCGTCCAGCGCCGAGCACCCCGAGGCCGAGCGGCGCCTGCGACGGGCCCTCGCGATCCTGCGCGCCGAGGGCATCGACGCCCACGGACAGGTGGCGCATCCGGACCCATACACCGCGGCTATGCAGGCGATCCACGACGAGCGGACCGACGAGATCATCGTCTCTACGTTCGCGCCGGAGCGATCGCCCTGGATGAAGCGGAACCTGATCCAGCGGCTGCACAACGACTCGAAGCTGCCGGTCGAGCACGTCGTTCTGGAAGAGGCGGCCGTCTAGTGGCGGCCCACGCCGAAGCCCATCACGGCCCGCCGATCGCGCACCAGAGCTCCCGGGTCGACGCCCCGACCCTCGGGATGCTCCTCTTCATCGCGTCGGAGATCATGCTCTTCGGCTCGTTCTTCACGATCTACTTCTTCGCGCGGGTCGTGGCCGGGCCCGACCAATGGCCGCCTCCGCCGTTCCACCTTCCGGTCTTCGTGGCCGGCATCAACACCGCGATCCTGCTCACGTCGAGCTTCACCATGCACTGGGCGCTGCAGGCGATCAAGCGCGGAAACCGGGCCGGGATGCAGGCCGGGCTCGTGCTCACGCTTGCGCTTGGACTGACCTTCCTGCTGACGCAGATCCGCGAGTACTCGAGGGTCGGGTTCTCGCCGCAGGACGGCGCGTTCGGATCGACGTTCTACGGGCTGACGGGCCTGCACGGCGCGCACGTGTTCGTGGGGCTGACGATCCTCACGTTTGCGACGATTCGCGCCTTCCGGGGCCATTTCACGGCCGCAGAACACCGCGGAGTGGAGATTTCCGGGATCTATTGGCACTTCGTCGACGTAATGTGGATTGTCGTGTACACGACGGTGTACATCCTCTAGGGCGATGATCAACCCTCTGCGCAGCGAGGCCGAGGCGTATCGATTCCTTCTGCTGACGGTGGGGTACTTCGCGGCGATCGCGATCGCCGCGCTCGCGATCGGGAAGTGGGCCGGGATCATCGTGTTTCTCGCGCTCACGCTCGCGGGGGCTGCGTACGTCGTGCGCGCGAGGAGGCACGAGCCGCCGAGGCAGGCGGTGCCCGGGCGCCGCGGCCGTGAGAACGAGCGTCGCATCCTCGTGGTCGCCAACGAGACCGTGGGCGGCGAGCGCCTGCGTGACGAGATCCACCGCCGCTCGGAGGGCTACGACGAGCAGGTGCTCGTCGTCACCCCGGCGCTGAACTCTCCGCTTCGCCACTGGGCCTCCGACGAGGACAACGCGCGGGTGGAGGCGCAGAAGCGGCTCGACGCGAGCCTGGAGCGCCTGCGGTCCGGCGGGATCGACGCGAGGGGCGAGGTCGGCGACGCGGAGCCGCTGCAGGCGATGGAGGACGCGCTCCGCCTGTTCGGCGCGGACGAGATCATCATCTCGACCCACCCCGAAGGCCGTTCGCACTGGCTGGAGAAGAACATCGTCCAAGCGGCCCGAGAGCGCTTCGCCGTCCCGATCACGCATGTCGTCGTTGACCTCGAGGCGGAACGCGAAGAGGTCCGCGACCCGAGCGCTGGCTAGGACGATTGGAGCCTTCACGTCAAGTTGCTCAGTGGCATAGCCGAGCAGGCCGAGTTCGATCGCCTACGCCAGAAGCTCTTCGATGACGCACGGGCTGCTGCCAAGTGAGACCTCTCGCCGCCGCGGCGGGCTTTGCCCGTCGCGGCTCAAGCCGCCGGGATTGAAGACCATTCGTTGAAAGTCATCATGGTGCCGGCGAAGCCGGCGCCGGACTTTCAACGACAACTACTTCTGCTGTTTGATGAAGTCGACCAGCTGCTGGGCCTGGTCCTTCGGGACTTGGCCCTTCTTGATCACCGAGGTCATGACGCCCGGCTGGTAGCCCTTCACGACGTCCAGGTCCGGATCGAGGATCGAGTCGAGCAGGTACTTGTCGTCGGCGGTCACCGTCTTGCCGTTCGTGAGCTGCACCTTGCTCCCGTAGAGCCCCTTGAAGGTCGGGCCGGTCGACTTCGAGCCGTCGAGCGAGTGGCAGCCCTGGCAGCCGAGCGAGGCGTACAGACCCTGGCCGCCCTTGCCGGCCGAGGCGATGCCCGGGCACGCCTGCTTGTCCGTGCTGGCGGCGCACAGGGCCACGTAGGCGGCGACGTCATCGGCCTGCTGCCCCTTCACGAGATTCGCCGGCATGCCGCTGCCCGTCGTCGGGTAGCGGATCTGGTCGCGCACGACGTTCTCGATCGCGCTGAGCTTGTAGTCCTCCGCCTTCGATTGTGCGAATGCGGCGTCGAGGTTCGGGCCGACGGTCCCGCTAGACCGTGCATCCTTCAGCGTGTGACAGCTCCCGCAGCGTGCGTCCGCGTTGAAGAGCTTCCGGCCGGCGCTCGCGTTTCCGCCTTTCACGGGGCCGCCCGTGCCGCAGCCGGAGGCGATGACGACGATCAGTGCTGCAAGAAAGACGCCGCTCGCTCGTCGCAAGCTAAGACTGGGCAGAGGCGCCGGTCGTGGCCAGAGCCTCGTCGCGAGTCGGATGGATCGTGAAGACGCGGTCGAGCCCGGTGATCTCGAAGATCTTCGTGATGTTCCGATCACTGCAGACGAGCGAGAGCCGGCCGTCCTGCGTCCGGAGCCGCTTGACCCCGCCGACCAGGACGCCGAGGGCCGTCGAGTCGATGAACGTCGTGTTCGTAAAGTCGACGACGACGTCCTTCGCGCCCTTCGCGATCACGTCGAGCAGCTGCTGCTTGAACTCGGGCGCCGTGTAGAGGTCGACCTCGCCGGCGAGAGCGATCACGTAGGTCGAGTCGTCGACCCTCTCTGTCTGCACGTCGAAGTTCATAGCCCCTCCACCGCGGCGGAGTCTAAGGCATCGCTTGCGATGCCGTCCTCAGGATGCCGGGCTCTGCTCGGCATCCGTCTGAACTGACCGGTCGATCCGCGCGAACCTCACCACGCACGCTCTAACCCGACGGCTGCTGCGACTTCAGGTACTGGATCTCCTGGCGGGCCTGCGCGGCCTCGGCGCTGTCGGGTGAGAGCTTGATCACCTTGCGGTAGGCCTTGAGCGCCACCGGGTTGTTGCGGGACTGGAGCGCGGCGTTCGCGAGCAGGAGCTGGAGCAGGACGTCGTTCGGCGTGTGCGCCGCGAGCTGCTGGTAGAGCTGGGTCGCACGCGCGTACGAGCCCTGGAGGCCCGCGTAGAGCTGCGTCAGCTTCTGGTTGGCCGAGGTCTGCAGCTCCGTGTCGATCTTGCCGGGCTGAAGCGCGCGCCCGAGCAGCGAGTTTCCCGGAGGCGCGAACGTCGTGCCGCCAGTGCTCGAGGTCACCTCGTCCTGGATCACGGTCGCCTGGTCGCGCTGCCGGCTCGCTCGGCCCTCGTAGTCGCCGGCCACGGTTCGCATGTAGTCGTAGTCGTTCGGGCGAACCTTCAAGTACTGCTCGCCGGCCGAGATCGCCTGGTCGACCTTGCCGTCCTGGCGATACGCATCCGCCAGCTCCTTGTACGCCACGAGGTCGCCCTTCTTGATCTTGCCCTGCGCGTCGCTCACGGAGGGCCCGCTCGAGCCGCCCCCGCCGCCCTGCAGGAGGTCGCCGAGACCTGCGCCCCCGCCGCTCCCGACGCCGAAGACGACGAAGCCGACCGCGAAGCTGAGCGCGAGGAAGATGAAGACCCACTTGGCCTGGCGCCGCAGCTTCGGGAAGAACATTTCTCCCTCGATCGCGCTGTACTCGGTGCGCGCCGGCGTAGAGCGCGACCGCTCGCGCGGCCGAGGCGCTTTCCGCACAGGGGTCTGGCTGCTACGTCGTGCTCCGGAACGGGCCACGGTCCTAGACTAGCTCGGCTTCGGGGACTTCCGCCCAGTCGAAGCCGTTTCCGAGCCCGCGCAGACGGTCGCGCGTCGCCTCGTCGCAGAGCGCGCCGGCGAGGCCGGCTTCGAATGCTGTGCGGGGGTCGACGCCCAGGGAGCGTGCCGCTTCGTAGTCCCGCGTCAGGTCGGTGTCGAACATCGCGGGGTCGTCGGTCGAGATCGAGCAGAGCACCCCCGCCTCGACGAGCTTCGGCAACGGGTGCTGCTCGAGCGAGGGCACCGCTCGGGTCCGCACGTTCGAGATCGGCGTCACGTCGAGGACGATCCCGCGCTCGGCGAGCTCGGCCACGAGCTCGGGATCCTCGATAGCGCGGAACCCGTGTCTGATGCGATCGGCCTGGAGGGCGTCGAGAGCGCCGCGGATCGACTTCGGCCCCACGACTTCGCCGGCGTGCGGGACCGAGCCGAGGCCCTCCGCCTTGGCCAGCGCGAAGACCTCCGCGTGCGGCTCGGGCGGAAACTGCGCCTCGAGGCCTCCGAGCCCGACGCCGACAATTCCGCGATCCGCGTACTTGGCCGAGTACCTGACGACCGTCTCCGCGACGTCCTGTGGCGCGCCGCGGTAGATGTCGGGCGTGAGGCGGACGGTTACGCCGTGGCGCTCCTCGGCCTCCTGCGCTCCGTCGCAGTAACCGCTGAAGATCTCGTCCCAGTCCACCCCGCGGGAGATCCGCTCCGCCGGGGAAAAGATCGCCTCGAGATAGACGGCTCCGTGTGACGCGGCCTCCCCCGCATAGTCGACGACGACTCGGCGGAAGTCGTCAGCCGACCGCATCGCATGTGTCGTCATGATCCAGACCTCGATGAAGTGCTCGAAGTCGCGGTACTCGTAGAGCTCGGCGAGGCCTTCGACGGTGTCCGCGGGAAGCGGGTAGTCGTTCCGGCGCGCGACCTCGAGCAAGGTCGCCGCCCGTACCGTCCCCTCGAGGTGGACGTGAAGCTCGATCTTTGGGTACATCAGCTGTCGCCGGTTCCGGTGAGCGGCCGGCCGGGGAGGACACCCTGAGCGGCCCAGCGCTTCTCGAAGAAGACCGCGGCCCAGATCGAGCCCTCGAAGAGCAGCAGGACGGGAATCGCCTGGAGCCCCATCGAGACGAAGTCGACGCCCGGGAGCAGGACGACGATGATGATGCAGATCCCGACCCCCATCCTGCGGTTGCTGCGTAGGTGCGCCGCCGAGACGATCCCGAGGCGCACGAGGCCGAGGATGAAGATCGGCAGCTCGAACAGGATCCCGCAGGCGAGGATCGTGACGATCGCGAACGAGTAGTAGTCCTTGGCCCGCACCTGCGCGTTGTAGAGGTCGGAGTCGAAGTTGAGCAGGAAGGGGATCGCGGTCGGGAGCACGACCCAGTAGGCGAAGGCCATCCCGATCGCGAGGAGCACCGTCGCGGCGATCACGAGGTGCACGACGGTTCGCTGGTGCCGCTCCTCGAGCGCCGGCGCGAGGAAGGCCCACAGCTGCCAGACGAGGACGGGGATCGCGAGCGCGATCGCGGCGTAGAACGCGACGTTGAACGACGTCGTGAACGGCTCCGTCGGGCTGAGCGTGATCGGCTTCGTGTCGTCCGGGAGCGGCCTGGAGAGCCAGCCGATGATCGTGTCCCGGAACGCATACGTGATGATGAAGAGGATCACGACCGCTCCCAGCGAGATGATCAGGCGCGTCCGCAGCTCCTCGAGATGCTCGACGAGCGACGCTTCCTCACCATGAGCGAGGCGCCGCGGCAGTCTCGTCATTGGCTAGGAGACTGAGTCGCGTTCGCGCGGCGGCGGTGCCGGGACGGGCTCGTCGTCGGCCGCCGGTGGCAGCTCGCGCGGCTCGTCGTCGTCGTCCTTGCCCGTGATCGAGTCCTTGAACTCGCGCATCCCCTTGCCGAGCGACCGTCCCATCTCGGGAAGCCGCTTCGGCCCGAAGACCACGAGCAGGACGATCAGGATGATGATCGCGCCCTGCCAGCCGATGTTTCCGGGCATCGACCAAGAGTAGCACTGTCGGCGGCCGGGAAAGGGTTAGCTACGATGACACGAAGCGAAGCGAAAACCCGCTTCGGGAAAGGGTTTTGGACCGCACAAAGTGGCACTGCTGGAGCTAAACGACCTGCGCGTCTCACTCGAGGACGGCACCGAGATCGTCAAGGGCGTCGACCTCGACGTGAGCCCTGGTGAGATCCACGCGCTGATGGGCCCGAACGGCTCGGGCAAGTCGTCGCTTGCCTACGCGCTGATGGGCCACCCCGCCTACGAGATCACGGGCGGCGAGGCGCTCTTCGACGGGCAGGACGTGTCCGAGATGGGCGCCGACAAACGCGCGCAGGCGGGTCTCTTCCTCGCCTTCCAGTACCCGCACGCGATCCCGGGGGTGACCGTCACGAGCTTCCTCCGCTCGGCGATCAACGCGATCCGCAAGGCGCGCGCCGGCGGCGAGGACGATCCGGTTCCGATTCCCGAGTTCCGCAAGGAGCTGCTCGAAGCGATGGAGCACCTGAAAATCCCGCGCGAGCTCGCGCAGCGCTATCTCAACGACGGCTTCTCGGGCGGCGAGAAGAAGCGCGTCGAGATCCTGCAGATGGCGATGCTGAAGCCGCGGATCGCGGTGCTCGACGAGACCGATTCAGGGCTCGACATCGACGCGCTACGCATCGTCGCGAACGGCGTCCGCGAGCTCGTCGGCCCCGAGACCGGAGCGCTCGTGATCACGCACTACCAGCGGATCCTGAATCACATCAAGCCCGATTTCGTGCACGTCTTCGTCGACGGGCGTATTGTTGAAGAAGGCGGGCCCGAGCTCGCGCACAAGCTCGAAGAGGAGGGCTATGAGGCCTTCCTCCCGGAAGGAGCTGAAGCGTAATCGCTTCTACAGAAACCGAAGTTGTTGCCGGTATAGGCAACGAGTACAAGTACGGATTCCACGACCCCGAGGACTACTTCTTCAAGTCGGGCCGTGGGCTCACGCCCGAGCTCGTCGCGGCGATCTCCGAGCACAAGAGCGAGCCCGACTGGATGCGCAAGTTCCGGCTCAAGTCGCTCGAGTACTTCCAGGCGCGGCCGCTTCCCGCTTGGGGCGGCGATCTGACCGGGATCGACTTCGACAACATCTTCTATTACATCCGGCCGACCGAGAAGCAGGCGAGCTCGTGGGAAGACCTGCCGCCGGACATCAAGAACACCTGGGACAAGCTCGGCATCCCCGAGGCGGAGAAGAAGTACCTCGCGGGAGTCGGGGCGCAGTACGAGTCCGAGGTCGTCTACCACAAGCTCAAGGAGGATCTCGAGGCCCAGGGCGTGCTCTTCCTGGACATGGACTCCGGGCTGCGTGAGCACGAGGAGCTCGTCAAGGAGTACTTCGGCAAGATCATTCCGCAGAACGACAACAAGTTCGCGGCACTGAACTCGGCCGTCTGGTCGGGCGGCTCGTTCATCTACGTGCCGCCGGGCGTCAAGGTCGAGATGCCGCTCCAGGCCTACTTCCGGATCAACGCCGAGAACATGGGCCAGTTCGAGCGCACGCTGATCATCGTCGACGAAGGCGCGTACGTGCACTACGTCGAGGGCTGCACGGCGCCGGTCTACTCGTCCGACTCGCTGCACTCGGCCGTCGTCGAGATCATCGTCAAGCCCGGCGCACGCTGCCGCTACACGACGATCCAGAACTGGTCGAACAACGTCTACAACCTCGTCACGAAGCGCGCCGTCGCGTACGAGAACGCGACGATGGAGTGGGTCGACGCGAACCTGGGCTCGAAGCTGACGATGAAGTACCCGGCGATCTGGCTGATGGGCGAGGGCGCCCACGGCGAGGTGCTTTCGATCGCGTTCGGCGGCAAGGACCAGCATCTCGACGCGGGTGGCAAGGCCGTCCACTACGCGCCGCACACCTCCTCGATCATCACGTCGAAGTCGATCTCGAAGGACGGCGGGCGCGCCTCGTACCGCGGGCTGCTCGAGGTGGCGAAGGGCGCGGTCGGCTCGAAGTCGAAGGTCGTCTGCGACGCGCTGATCCTCGACGAGGACTCGCGCTCGGACACGTATCCGTACATCCGGATCGACGAGTCCAACGTGGACATCGGCCACGAGGCTACGGTCTCGAAGATCGGTGAGGAGCAGCTCTTCTACCTGATGTCGCGCGGCCTGTCCGAGGCGGAGGCCTCCGCGATGGTCGTCTCCGGGTTCGTGGAGCCGATCACGAAGGAGCTCCCGCTGGAGTACGCCGTCGAGATGAACCGCCTGATCCAGCTCCAGATGGAGGGCTCGGTCGGTTGATCGAGCGGACCGACTTCATGTCGGTGCCGGTGCAGGATATGAAGGGAACGCGCTGATGCTCCTCCGCCGGTACGCGCCCCCAGATGCGTAGGGCCGAGCTCCTCGAGCGCTACCGCGCGCTGCCGATGCCGACGACGACCGACGAGTCGTGGCGGTTCACGGACCTCAAGGGCTTCGATCCGGACGCCTTCGTCCAAAACGGCCATGCCCCGGGACCTGGTCCCAGGACAATGTTGGAGATCGACGTGGCTGGACTGGCCACGGTCGATGGGGGCGGCCTCGAGATCGAGCGCGCGCCCGAGGGCATTCGCTTCGAGCTGCTCGACGAGTCGCACCCGCAGCTGGGCGAGCTCGTCGCCGCCGACGAGAAGTTCGCCGCGCAGAACGCGGCCCAGTGGGAACACGGCTTACTCGTCCATGTCCCGAAAGGCGTCGTCCTCGAGCAGCCGCTCTACGTGCGCGTCGCCAATCCGCCCGACGGCGAGGCCCTCTTCTGGCGCCTGCTCGTCGTCGCGGAGCCCGGCAGCCGCTTCAGCCTGATCGAGGACCTGTCCGCGCCCGACCCCGAGCTGGCCGGCTACTCGAACGCGGTCGTCGAGCTCTTCGTCGGCCAGGACGCGAGGGTCGAGTACGTCTCGCTCCAGAACCTCGCTCGCGAGACCTGGCATTTCGCGTCACACCGAGCCCGCGTCGGCCGTGACGCCGAGCTCGACTGGGTCGCCGGCGGCTTCGGCTCGAAGAAGGGCAAGATCCGGATCGAGAACGACCTCGCCGGCCAGGGCGCGACCTCCCGCGTCACGGGCGCGTACTTCGCCGACGGCGACCAGCACCTCGACTACGACACGCTCCAGGAGCACCAGGCGCCGAACACGACCTCGGACTTCGCCTTCAAGGGCGCGCTCCGCGACGAGGCGACCGCGGTCTGGCGCGGAATGATCCGCGTCGAGCCCGACGCGCAGAAGACGAACGCGTACCAGGAGAACCGGAACCTACTCCTCTCGCCGAAGGCGCACGCGGACTCGATTCCGGGCCTCGAGATCCAGGCCAACGACGTCCGCTGCACGCACGGCGCGACGGTCAGCCAGGTCGACCGCGAACAGCTCTTCTACGCGATGGCGCGCGGGCTCACGCAGTCCGACGCGGAACGCCTGATCCTGCGCGGCTTCTTCCAGGACGTGCTCGACCGCATCGAGCTCGAGCCGGTCCGAGAAGCCCTCGGCGAGGCGCTAGAAGCGCGAATCCCGCAGGGCTAGCTGACCGCGGCGCCCGTGTAACAGGCCTTGCGGTACGCGGGGCGCGACGTCGCCCCGTCGCAGCTCGCCTTGCGCTTCTCCGTCTCGCGGTTCAACGAGCCGAGGATCTCGCCGATCCCGGTCCAGCAGTAGTTCCTCGTCGCGGCTGGAGCCGTGTTGCACAGGATCTTGGCGCGCCTGGGGCTGACGTCCGTGTACGTCATGTCCTTCGAGGCCGCGTAGATGCACTCGCGGGCCATGTCGCCGGCCACGCGGCAGATCTTCAAGATCCGTGCCGGGTTGAGGCGCGTGAAGCCAGAGGCGTCCCGGCCCATCGACTCGAAGCAGACCGGCACCCACTTCGGCTCGCTGCGCCTGCACCAGGCCGCGGCCTTCTTCCAGTTGTAGTTCACCTTCGGCAGGATCCGCGCAGTGACCAGGTCGTAGCAGTAGTACTTGTACTTCTCCGCG
>VAXT01000050.1 GCA_005883245.1 Actinomycetota bacterium
GGTGCCGGTACCGCTCGTCCAGGTCGAAACCGTAGCCGACGAAGAACTCGTCCGGGACCGTGAAGCCGACGTATTTCACGGGCAGGTCGTCGACGAGGCGACGATACGGCCGGTCGAGGAACGTGACCGCGCTCAGCGAAGCCGGCTCGCGCAGCGAGAGCGTGCGGCAGATGTAGTTGAGCGTGAGCCCCGTGTCGACGACGTCCTCGACCAGCAGCACGTCGCGGCCCGTGATCGACACGTCGAGGTCCTTGATCAGACGAACTCCCGACTGCCGAGTCCTGCCTACGTACCCCGCGAGCGCGATGAAGTCGATCGCGTGCGCCATCGGAACCGCGCGGGAAAGGTCGGCGAGGAAGAAGACGCTCGTCTTCAGCGACGAGACGAGGATCGGCTCGCGGCCTTCGTAGTCGCGCGCGATCTCTGCTCCCAGCTCGGCCACGCGCGCCCGAATCTCCTCGGCGCTGAGATAGACCTCGCCGAGCTCGTCTTTTCCTATGAGCCGAGGCGGCGCTTGCGACGCCGCCTCAGGACGCCGGGCTTTGCCCGGCTTCCGTCTGAAATTACCGGTCGATAAGTTTCGAGCACTCACGCCTACGACGCCAGGTCTAGTTTGTATCGCTCGGCCAGTCGCGCGATGTCGCGCTTGTAGAAGAGCTTGATCTTGATGTTCGGGTACCGCTCCCGGAGCTTCCGCAGCTTCCGATTCTTCCTCGTGACGAGCGACTGCTTCATCACGGTCACCTCGACGTAGAGATCCTGATCCGGAAGGTAGAAGTCCGGCTTGAAGGCCTCGATCACGGTGCCGTCCTCGGCCTCCTCGAGCACGAACGTGCGGGGCTCGTACTCCCAGGCCACGCGGTAGTAGTCGAGGAGCTTCGCGCACTCGAGCTCCGCGTCGTTTGCGAAGCGCGGCTTTACCGTGCCGCAATATGCCTGGAAATCAGGCGTTTCTGAGGCCACCTCCGGAATGGTACCAACGGCTTCGGATACGCCCTCCCGCGCGGAGTCGGACGTACACTTCGACCGATGCCGGCCGCAGAGCGCAACTTCACGATCGCGCACATCTCGGACATCCACTGCGGCGGGCCGCATTTCATGCCGAGCCTGATGGACAGGGCGATCGGGGAGATCAACGACCTCCAGCCGGACCTCGTCATCTGCACGGGCGACCTGACGACGTTCGGCTTCAAGCATGAGTTCGCCCAGGCGAAGTCCTACCTCGACCGGCTCGAGTGCGAGTCGCTCGTCGTCGTCCCCGGAAACCATGACTCGCGGAACGTCGGCTACGTCCACTTCGAGCAGCTCTTCGGTGCGCGCAACTCGGTGCTGCACCTGAACGGTGTCTCCGTCGTCGCCGTCGATTCGACCGAGCCCGACCTCGACCACGGTCAGATCGGCCGCGGGCGCTACCGGTGGATCGAGGAGCAGTTCGGAAGCGAGGAGGCCGAGGAGGCCGAGCTGAAGATCTTCGTCCTGCACCACCACCTGCTGCCGGTCCCGGGCACCGGGCGCGAGCGCAACGTCGTCTACGACGCGGGCGATGCGATCGAGTGTCTGCAGCGCGCCGGCGTCAACCTCGTCCTCTCGGGGCACAAGCACGTGCCATATGCGTGGCGGCTCGAGGATCTCTTCATCGTCAACACGGGAACGGTCTCGTCGCTGCGCCTGCGCGGCAACACGAGGCCCTGTTACAACGTCGTCGAGATCTCGGGCTCGCACGTGGACGTCTGGCGCAAGTACCCGTTCCACGGGCAGGAGCGGATCATCCAGTTCTCGACCGAGACGCTCTCCTTCGAGAAGTACACGGCGAGGATCGAGTCGGAGGTGACGTCGCACACGTGAACGCGGTCGCTCTCATCGACGGCGAGCATCACGGGGACGTCGTGCGGGACGCGCTCGTCGAGCTGCCGTTCGACTTCGTCGGCGCGATCCTCGTCGGCGGCACGGAGAAGCTGCGTGGCGGAGAGGACTACGGCGTGCCGCTGATCTCCTCGCTGGACGAGGCGCGCGCCGAGGTCGTCGTCGATCTCTCGGACGAGCCCGTGCTCGGGCCTCGGGAGCGGATGCTCTGGGCGAGCAAGGCGCTCGCGCTCGGCCTCGAGTATGTGGGGGCGGACTTTCGGTTCCGGCCGCCCGCGTATCTACCGGCTCCGTCGATTCCTTCGCTGGCCGTGGTCGGCACCGGGAAGCGGATCGGGAAGACGGCCGTCACCGGGCATCTCGCGCGCCTGTTCGCACAACGCGGCGACGTCGTCGTCGTGTCCATGGGTCGCGGCGGGCCTGCGGAGCCCGAGCTCGTCCAGGTCGCGCCGACACTCGCTCAGCTCCTCGAGATCTCCCGCGCGGGCGGGCACGCGGCCTCCGACTACCTGGAGACCGCCGCGCTGGCCGGCGTGCCGACGATCGGCTGCAGGCGCGCGGGCGGAGGGCTCGCCGGCGACGTGCTCACGTCCAACGTGCGGCGCGGCATCGAGTTGGCCGAGGAGCGGCGGCCCGATCTCGTCGTCTTCGACGGCAGCGGGGCCTCGATCCCGCCGGTCTCAGTCGACGCGCGCGTGCTCGTGGTCGGGCCGGGACAGGACGCGACCGCCTATCTCAACCCGTACCGCGTGCTCGTCTCGGACCTCGTGTTGCTGATGGGCGGCGGTCAGGCGGCACCGATCCGCGCGCTCAAGGACGTGCCCGTGATCCCGGTCGAGCTGCGCCTGCGGCCGGTCGCGCCGCTCGTAGGCAGGCGGGTCGCCGTCTTCACGGCCGGGCCTGCGCCGGTCGATCACCTCGAAGCCGACGTCGTCCACGTCTCGCGCAACCTCGCCGACCGCGCAGCGCTGCGCGAGGAGCTGACGAGCGTCGATGCGGACGCGTTCCTGGTCGAGATCAAGGCCGCCGCCATCGACGTCGTGGCCGAGGTGGCCGTCGAACGCGGGATCGAGTGCGTGTTCGCCGCCAACGACGTGCGCGCGCTCGAGCCGGGCGTCGACCTCGACGCGGAGCTGTTGTCCCTCGCCCCGCAGCCGGTGGTCGGATGAGAGGTCCAATCCGGATTGCCTGCGCGCTGCTCGCCGGCGAGGGGCGCGCATGAGCGAGCGCAGGCGAACCGATCCGATCCCGCTCGGAGGCGGCGACGAGCCGTACTCGAAGGGGCTGATGGCCCGGGCGCTGATGCGCGTGGGCGTCTCGGCCGTCCGCGCCTACGAGGTGGCCCGCCGGATCGAGCAGGACCTCTTCTCCAGCAAAAAGGACTCGATCGAGCTCGACCGGGTCGAGGAGCTCGCCGAGGACGTGCTCGGCGAGAACGAGGGAGTGGCCGCCGTCCGCCGGCTCCGCCGCTACAGCGACTTGGCCGAGCTCGACCTCCCGGTCATCGTCCTCATCGGCGGCGCGACCGGGACGGGCAAGTCCACCGTCGCCACCGAGGTCGCGTACCGACTCGGCGTCACGCGCGTCACGTCGACCGACTTCGTGCGCCAGACCCTGCGCGCGTTCTTCAGCCCCGAGTTCATGCCGTCGATCCACTACTCGAGCTTCGAGGCCGGCCGCGCTCTCCGCAGCGCCGAGGCGGAAGAGGTCGATCCGCTGCTGCACGGCTTCCTCGACCAGACGCGGAACGTGCTCGTGGGCGTGAACGCCGCGATCGAGCGCTCGCTTGCCGAGGGCTGGTCGACGGTGCTCGAAGGCGTCCACCTCGTGCCAGGCATGACCGCGCCGATCTCGGACGCGCTCGTCGTCCAGTGCGTGCTCGCGATCCAGAGCGAGGATGCGCACGCGAGCCACTTCTGGATCCGCGACATCGCCTCCGAAGGCACCCGCGCGCTCGACAAGTACCTCGATCACCTGTCGGACATCCGCTATTTGCAGGACTACATCGTGGAGCGGGCGGAAAGGGAAGAGGTGCCCGTGATCTGGAACAAGGATCGCGAAGGAGCGACCTCGGCCGTGCTGGAGCTAGTCTTGACGGCGGCCGAACGGGTACAACCGGTTTAGTGATCATGGCGAAGGCAGTCGAGGCCGTCCCGGAGCAGGAGCAGTCGGCGCGTCGGCCGTGCCTGTGCGAGAGCTACGCGCGGGTGACCGAGCGCTCGGCGCTCGCCAGCGCCCGCTGGCTGGGGCGAGCCGACCAGGAGGGCGCGCAGGAGGCTGCGCGCGCCGGCATGCTCGAGGCGCTGGAGCAACTTCCGATCGACGGCGACATCGTGATCGGCGCGGCCGAGGCGGCCGACCGTCTCGGCGCCGGTCAACGGATCGGCGCCGGCGGCGAGCCGGCGGATCTGGCGCTCGACCCGCTCGAGGGCGCCGGCATCGTCGCGCGCGGGGGAGGAGGCGCGATGTCGATGATCGCGTCCGGGCCCTCGGGCGCGTTCCCGACCCTTCCGGACATGTACATGCGCAAGATGGCCGTCGGGCCGACCCCGCGCGGCAAGATCGACCTCAGGCAAACCGTGGCGGCAAACATCGAGGCGATCGCCGCGGCGTTCGGACGGCGCGTGGGAGACGTGACGACGATCGTCCTCGACCGGCCGCGACACCACGACCTGATCGCCGAGATCCGTGACGCGGGCGCCCGCATCAAGCTGATCCCGGACGGTGACGTGACCGCGTCCATCTCCGCTGCGATCCGTGGCACCAACGACCATCTCGCGATCGGGATCGGTGGCACCAGGCAGGCCGTCCTGACCGCGGCCGCGCTCCGCTGCCTCGGCGGTGAGATGCAGGCACAGCTCTGGCCGACGACCCGAAGTGAGATCGAGCGTGCCCGCGAGGACGGGATCGACGACATCGAGCAGGTCTTCTCGATCGACGACCTCGCGCCGGTCGAGGTGATCGTCGCCGCGACGGGCGTCTCGAACGGCGATCTGCTGCGCGGAGTCCGCTACGGCGCGGACAGCGCCCGGACGCACTCGCTCGTCATGTGCACGCGCTGCAACTGGGTCCGCTTCGTGGACGGCACCCACTTCTTCGCGCGTGAACGACGCGAAGAGGTTCGACTGCTCTAGTAGCCACGAGGGAACCCCTGGTTCCCTCGTGGGCTCCCTCCTTGCGAGCGGAGGCGCGGTTCAGAGGGTCCAGGAGCCGCCACTTCGATCTCTGATTCGGGCGTTCTCCTGAGCGCAGGTAAGCCTCCCGCCGGGCAAGGCCCGGCTCCGGCGGCGGCGGTTTTTGCTCTCCGTGCTGCGGTCTTGGCTCTCGGCCCCAGATAACGTCGCATGGCTAGACTCGGGTCGTGCCTACGAAAGAGGACATCACCGAGGCGCTGCGCGGGGTCGAGGATCCCGAGCTCGGCATGGACATCGTCGAATTGGGGCTGCTCTACGACGTCGAGGTCGACGGCCCGAAGGTCAAGGTCGTGCACAGCCTGACGTCGATGGGTTGTCCGGCGGGGCCGATGATCCAGGAGGGCATCCACGACGCGACCGCCGCGGTTCCAGGCGTCGAGAACGTCGAGGTCGAGCTCACCTGGGACCCGCCCTGGACGCCCGAGCTGATGTCCGACGACGCCAAGTTCATTCTTGGTTTTGGCTAGCAGGCAGCCTTAGGACTTGGCAGCACTGTGTTACTCGGTGGGTTTGGCGCGGAACTTGCGCAGGACGACGCGCTCCCAAATGTCGACCGGCTCCCCGGCAGCGAGAATCCGCTGCTCGAGCTCGGGAGGGATCGAGCAGCCCTCCCAGTCGTCTTTGACGTCCTGCACGAGCTCCGCGGCGTCGTCGTAGCGTTCGCGGTACTCGAATTCGAGCTCCGACTCGAAGATGAACAGCCCGCTGGCCCCGATCTTGGCCTCGGCCGATGCGACCACCTCCATGAACCCGGCGTCGTCGAACTCGCCGAGGCTCTGACCGCGCACCTCGGCGCGCGTCGAGGGCGGGATCGGATGCATGTCGAGCAACACCCCCTCCGGGACGAGCGCCTGATGGATCTGACGCAGGGCGTGCACGACGCCCTCAGGCTCGATTCATCACAACGACCAGCTGAGAAACGCCACGTCGTACACGGCGGTCTTCGACAGGTCCTCGGCCGCTCCGACCTCGAATCGAACCCGCTCGGCGAGCTCGGGAGGCGTCGTGGAGCGCGCGGTCGCGATCGCCTCCTCTTCCGGATCGATTCCGAGCACGCTCTCGGCCCGCGCCGCGTACAGCCAGGTCAGACGGCCGTCACCGCATCCGACCTCGAGCACGTTCGCACCGTCGAAGTCGCCGCGCGAGTGGAGCACGCGGGCTTCGGCGTCGTCGACGTCCCTGACCGGAGTCACGGCATGGCGATTCTTTCAGATGCAGCGCAGGTCAGACGAGCCGGAAGACCAGGATCTCTTTTCGCGGGCCGCGCGCATAGAGCGTGGCCGTCTCCGATCCCCGCACGTCCGCGTAGAGATCCGTGCCGCCACTGATCCCCAGCTTGTAGAACTCCCAGTAGCGGACCGAGCCGGCGACGATGATCTTCCCGCGAGGCAGCGAGTAGGTGCCGTTGCACTGCCTCGAGCGGTTGCCCGTGTAGGTGCAGACCATGTCGGAGTGCCCGATCGGCGCCCTGCGGATCCCCTTGTTGTAGAGCAGCTGGCGGATCACGACGACGTCCCCAGGCCCACGGCTCGCCGAGCCGCGGTTGACGACGCTGCGCTGGATCTCCTTGCTACTCAGCCTGATCAAGCCCGGCGACACCTCGCCGGAGCCGAACGTCACGGATCCGGTGGCGAGCGCGAACGTCGCCACGGCCGCAAACACGATTAGTGGCTTTTTCATCGATCTCCTCTACGACTGATCTTCGTCATGTCCTTGTCGATCCTTGACCCCGTTCACTCCGGGGAGCTCGACGAAGAACGTCGTTCCCTTCCCCTCGTTCCCGTTATACCGCTCGCCGCAGCGTCTCCACGGAAGAATTTCGTAAAGATCTGCGGCTGCTGGCCGACGGGGATGCCCATCCCCTCGTCGCGCACCTCGACGCGGACGGAGCCGTTCTCGCTGTCCGCACTGACCTCGACGACCCCGCCCTGGGGCGAGTACTTGATCGCGTTCGAGATCAGGTTGCCGATCACCTGTCGCAGCCGGTCCGGGTTCCCGATCACCGCGAGCGGCGGATGGTCGATCTCGACCGCGACGTCGTGCTTCGGGCTCTGCTGACTGTAGAGCTGTGCCTCCTCGCGCAGGAGGGCCTCCATGTCCACGAGCTCCCGTGCTCGCTCGAAGCGTCCCTCCTCGATGCGGCGGACGTCGAGGAAGTCGTCCAGCAGATCCGACAGCCTGCGGGCCTGTGCGTCGACGATCCCGAGGTAGTGGCGCCGAGTCTCGGGGTCGAACTCGCGCGTGAGCAGGAGCTTCGTGAACCCGAGGACCCCGGAGAGGGGCGTACGAAGCTCGTGTGACACGGTGTTGACGAGGTCCGACTTCAGGCGCTCGCTCTCGCGGAGCTGCGCGTTCTGGTCCTCGAGCTCGGTGTGTGTCGCCTCGAGGCGCTCGGCCATTTCGTTGAAGCTCTTCGTCAGCTCGCCCACCTCGCCGGGGCCTTTCTGGCTGAGGCGGATCGAGAGGTCGCCGGCCGCCAGCTGACCGGCGCCGGCGGCCGCCTCGGTCACCGGCCGGGCGATGCCGCGGGCGAGATAGATGGCGAATAGGAGGATGAGGATCGCCGAGCCGGTGAGACCGACGGCGCCGAGCTCCATTGCGTGCCTTGACTTCGAATCCGCCGCGCGCTCGCGGTTCGTGGAAAGGTCGTTCTCCGCTCGGAGGAAGCGGGCGAACTGGACACGGAGCGACGCTGCCTGCCTCCGGCCTTCGCTGTCGTAGGCGAGTAAAGCTGCCTGGCGGTTCGAGAACTGGACGACCGGGTCGGCGAAGGTTTCGATGTATAACCCGATCGACTCGTCAAGCGTCCTGGCTCGTCGCGCTTGCAACGGCTGGTCCGAGGCGAGTGACCTGAAGAGCTTTCGCTGGTCAGGCAGTGCTGTTTCCGCATCGTTGTACGGAGCGAGGAACCGAGCATCACTTGTGAGGGCGTAGCCGCGCACACCGTTCTCGACGTCGAGGACGAGCTTCTCCAGCCTGAGCGCCGCCACGGAGAGGTTCTTCGACCGCGCCTCCTGCTTCGTGGCTGTTCGCGCCGCGGAGACGGCGAGGATGGTCGCCACGAACACGCCGACGACGATTGCCGCGAGCACGACGCTCGCCAGGAGCATCCGATCCCGTAGCGAGACGGTTCGCCGTGTCGAACCGATCATGCGGCCGCCAATCGGTTCACGGCCGCCCTCAGCTCCTCCGGGTCGAACGGCTTCGCGACGAATTCGTCGGCGCCGGCGGAGAGGACGTCCTCGCGGGTCTCGTTCCAGGCCGTGATGACGAGCACGGGGACGTCCTTCAGCCGCTCGTCCTCGTTCATCCGGGCGAGCACCTCCAACCCGCTCAACCGCGGCAGCATCAGGTCGAGGATGACGATGTCCGGGCTCACTTCCCGGGCGAGCTCCATGGCGATGACGCCGTCGCTCGCCTCCGCGAACTCGTAGCCCTCGTCCATCGACGCGCGGATCAGCTCCCGGAGCGCGGGCTCGTCGTCACAAATCAGGATCGTCTTGCGGCTTTCCATGGGGGTGGGCCGGTCACGCCGTTTGCCAGGGGATCTCTTTCGGCACCGCAAGAAGAGGCCATTCTTTTTGTCCCGTACCCTCACGATAGCTCGCTTTCAGGACGCGCACGAGACGGCTTGGTTAGTGGATATCTTCCGCTCATGCGACCGGTGATCGGGATCACGACGTACGCCGAAGAGGCTACCTGGGGCTCGTGGACGGAGCCTGCGGCGTTCATCCCGCTCGCCTATGTTCGCGCGGTCGAGCAGGCCGGCGGGCGGCCGTTGCTCGTCCCGCCCGTCGCCGACGCGGTCGACGAGACGCTCGACGTGCTCGACGGGATCATCTTCTCGGGCGGTGGAGACCTCGATCCCGAGACGTACGGCGCCGAGGCGCATCCCGAGACGATCGAGGTCAGCCCGGAGCGGGACAGCGCTGAGCTCGCGCTCCTGGAGGCCGCGCTCGGCCGGGACCTGCCGGTCCTCGCCGTGTGTCGCGGGAGCCAGGTGCTGAACGTCGCCCGCGGAGGAGATCTCGTGCAGCATCTACCCGAGGTCGTCGGCCACGACCGCCATCGGCATGAGCACGGCGTGATGGCGGACCACAACGTGCGCGTCGAGGCCCATTCGCGGCTCGGGTCGATTCTCGGCGACAGGGCTCCGGTGAAGTCGTCGCACCACCAGGGCTTCGGCCGGATCGGGGACGGCCTGCGCGAGAGCGCGTGGGCCGAGGACGGGACGACCGAGGCGGTCGAGGACCCGTCACACCGTTTCGCGCTCGGTGTGCTCTGGCACCCGGAGGAGGGCGAGGACTTCGCCCTCTTCGCGGCGCTCGTCGAAGAGGCGGCTGTCTATAAAGCTAGCCGGGGATCGTGAGCACGATCTTGCCGAGCTGGTCGCCGGCCTCCAAGCGCTCGTGGGCGGCACGCGCCTCGCTGAGCGGGAACACCGCGTCGACGACCGCCTTCGCCCTGCCGCTCGTGACGAGCTCGTAGGCGCCTTCGAAGTCCGTCTTCGTTCCCATCGTCGAGCCGTAGATCGTGAGCTGCTTCCACCAGATCCGGTGCAGCGCCGCTCGGGGGTTGGGGCCGGTCGTCGCCCCGCAGACCGTGATCCGTCCACCTGTCCGCGCGGCCTGGAGGCTTCGCTCCCACGTCGCCTCGCCGACGGACTCGACGACGACGTCCGCGCCGCGCCCGTCCGTCGCAGCCTTGACCGCTTCGACCACGTCCTGCGACGCGTGGTTGACCTTCACGTCCGCATCGGTGCGCTCGAGCTTCTCGTCACTCGACGAGGTGACGATCGTCCGTGCCCCGAGCGCCCGTGCGATCACGTTCGCGGCGCCGCCGAGCCCGCCGCCGATGCCCCAGACGAGCACCCACTCGCCCTCGCGCACGGCTGCCTTCGTCGCGAGCATGCGGTAGGCGGTCTCGAAGACGAGCGGGAACGCCGCGGCCTCCTCGAAGCTCATCTCGTCCGGGATCGGATAGACGTTCTGCTCGGGCACTGCGATCAGCTCCGCGTGCGTGCCGTCCATGTGCTCTCCGATGACGGTGATCCTCTCGCCGTGCTCGATGTCGGGGTTGATCACGACCCGCCGGCCGTCGACGAGCCCCGCGCCGTCCGCGCCGAGGATGCGTGGCTTGGGCACCGACGGAAGCCCCTTGCGGATCCACAGGTCGAGGTGGTTGAGCGAGGCGGCTCGCAGCTCGACGAGCACCTCGCCGGGCCGGGGCACCGGATCGGGGGCGTCTTCGTAGCGAAGCACCTCGGGCCCGCCGTCCTCGTGGATGCGGATCGCCTTCACGAGGCCGATCTTTCCATGTAACAGACTGTCACTAAATCGCAAGGCGGAATCGAACTTCGCGGCACAATGTCTTCTGTGACAACTGCGGAGCTGCAGGGGATCGCAGGTGAGCTCGGCATCGACGTCGTGGGCGCCGCGCCCGCCGAGGCGTACGCGGGCACCGAACGGCACATCGCCGAGCGCCGGAAGCGCGGTCTCTTCGCCGACATGCGCTTCACGATGGCCCGCCCCGAGGTCTCGTGCCACCCGGAGACGCTCCTCCCGAACGCGCGCACAGTCGTCTCCGCGGCTCTCTGCTACTACGCGCCCGAGCCCGAGCTCGAGCCCGGCGAGGGTCGGCTTCCGCGCTACACCTGGTCCGACGCGTACGCGAAGCTCCGCAAGAAGCTCGACGCGCTCGGCCGAAAGCTCGGCGGCGACTACCGGGTGCTCGTGGACGAGAACGACCACGTCGACCGCGAAGGCGCAGTCCGGGCCGGAGTCGGCTTCTACGGCAAGAACACGATGCTGATCACGCGCCGCCATGGGTCGTGGGTCGTCCTCGGCACCCTCGTCACGGAGACAGAGATCGACCGCTCCGCGCCCCTCGAGCTGGACTGCGGCTCGTGCACGCTCTGCATCGAGGCCTGCCCGACGGGCGCGCTCGACGAGCCGGGCACGCTCGATTCGACGCGCTGCCTCTCCTACTGGACGCAGGCGCCCGGCGCGATCCCCGAGGAGTACCGGAGCGAGCTGGGTGCCCAGGTCTACGGGTGCGACATCTGCCAGGACGTCTGCCCCTGGAACCGCGGGATCGAGAAGCGCCGCGAGGAAATGGCTCCGCCGGCCGAGGCCGAGCCGCACGTGTCGCTCGTCGAGTGGCTCGAGGCCGACGACGACCAGCTCCGCCGGAAGTACGAGCGCCTGTACTTCCCGCGCAAGGATCCGCGCTACCTGCGCCGCAACGCGCTCGTCGCTGCTGGCAACGTAGGAGATCCGGAGCAACGAGCGGCCGTCGAGGCCCACGCGCGCAACAGCGACCCGCTCCTGCGAGAGCACGCGGAGTGGTCGCTTGCCCGGCTGGACGAGGCGACGTGAACGCGGAGCTCGAGCGGCGCTGGCAGCTGGAGCGCTGGATCGCGGTCATCCGGCTGATCGCAGTGTCCTGGGCGCTCGTCGAGATCGTGCTGGTCACGGACTTCTCCTCGGAGAGGTACGAGACCGCGGCATGGATCATGACGGGGGTGCTCGCGGCTGGAGCGCTGCTCTTCCTCCTGGTCAGCCGCCTCGCTGTGCCGCGCGGATACCAGCGCGCCGTCTGTTTCGCCGGCCTCCTGTTCGACACGGCCGTGATCTGGTCGTACGCGCTCGTCTTCACGCTCGACTCGGGCGCGCCGACGATCCGGGCGCTCCTCTTCTTCCCGGTGCTCGAAGCCGCGCTCCGCTACGGCCTCCTCGGTGGGGTGCTCCTCCCGGTCGCACAGATTCCGGTGCTCGTCGCGATCGAATGGTGGCGGAGCGACCATTTCGAGCCGTCCGAGTTCAGGTTCCAGTCCGTGATCGTCCCGTTCGGTCTCCAGCTCGCGGTGGGCGCGGTCGTCGGCTGGCTCGTGAAGCGGCTGGAGCAGGAAACGTCCGTCGCCCACGATCGCGCCGCTGAGGCCGAGGTGCTCCGCGACCAGCTCGGGCACCGCGTCGACCTGCTCGACGCCACGAACCGCTGCGCACGCGCGCTCGGCTCCTCGCTCGAGATCGAAGAGGCGTTCGGCGCGTTCATCCGCGAGCTGCGGGGGGCGATCAGATTCGACCGCACCGCGATCGTCCTGGTCGACGACGGCTCCGCGCGAGTGATCGCGGCCGCCGGCGCCGCGGCGGAGACCGTCTTTCCTCCGGGCACCCAGCGCCCCGTCGCAGGCTCGGTCCTCGACGAGGTCACGAATCGCGGGCAGACCGTCTACCGGGAGGACATGGTCGATGTCCGGTACCCCGAGGAAGAGGATTTCGTCGAGCTCGGCCTCCGTTGCCGGCTCGCGGCGCCGCTCTTCGTCGGCCCGCGCAGCGTCGGGATGATCTCGCTCGTCCGCAAGGAGCCGCGCTCGTTCACGACGGACGAGATCGAGTTCGTCTCGCTACTCGGCCGCTTCCTCGGCGGCACGGTGCAGAACATCCGCGCCTACGAGGCCGAACGTGCGACCGTCGAGGAGCTCCGCCGGCTCTCCGCTCTGCGCGCCGACTTCGTCGCGCTCGTCTCGCACGAGCTGAAGAGCCCCATCACCGCGGTCATCGGCTCGGCCAAGACGCTCCAGGATCGCTGGCGCGAGCTGACGCCCGAGCAGCGCGACTCCTTCCTCACGCTCATCGACCACGAGACGAACCGCCTCGCCGACCTCGTGACCGACGTCCTGGACATGTCCCGGATCGAGTCGGGGCAGTTCAGCTACTCGTTCGGGGACGTCGATCTCGGAGAGCTCGTGCAGCAGTCCGCGGCCGCGGCCGCGAGCGCCCAGGACGAGGTCAAGGTCACGCCGCTCGTCCATCGGCCGCTGCCGCTCGTGCGTGGCGACCGCGACCGTCTGCGCCAGGTTCTGGGGAACCTCCTCGACAACGCCGTCAAGTACTCGCCGGCGGGCGGGGAGGTCGAGGTCGAAGCGCTCGCGGAGAACGGGCGCATCAGCGTCGAGGTCCGCGACCGCGGCCCGGGGATCGCTTCCGAGCACTACGCGTTGATCTTCGAGAAGTTCGGGCGCGTGCGCGGGGAGCACGCGAAGCCGGGCACCGGTCTCGGCCTCTTCATCGCGAGGTCGATCGCGGAGGCGCACGGCGGCTCGCTCGAGGTGCGCCCGCGCGAGGGCGAGGGGACGGCCTTTGCGCTCGAGCTCCCGGTCGAGCGCCTCTGATCAGGCCTTTGCGGCCACGCGGCTGACGCGGAGCTCGCGCGCCAGCGCCTTCGCCCGGTCGGCGACCCGCTTGCGCAGGCCGTCGGGCTCGAGCAGCACGGCCTCGCCCCGGTCGGCCAGGATCTCGCCCACGAGCCACTCCTCGCTGCCCACGGCCTTGTCCGCGAGCGCCGCGCCGTCGGAGAGCAGCCGTGCGCCCTCCTCCGCCTTCCAGCGGGCGATCTTCTTCGAGTACCAGATCCGCGCCACGACACCCGCGCTGCGGAGATGGTCGGGCCGGAACCCTTCTCGCGGTTTGAACGTCTCACGCTGCATGCGGGCGCTGCGCATGCGGTCGAGGCGGAAGGAGCGCTGCCCGTCCCGCGTGCGGTCCCACGTGTGCACGTACCAGTACGGAAGCTGGCGCTCGATCACGTGCGGCTCGACGAGCCTCGTCGAGAGCGTGTCCTCACCTTCCTTCTGGTACTCGATCTCGACGACACGGTGCTGGCGGATGCCCTCGCTCAACGTGGCGACGAGCTTCTCTTCGGCCCGCGCCGAGCGAGGCTCCGCCGCGTGGCCGAGGTCGAACTCGCCGAAGGTCTCCTCGAGCTTTTGGCGGACCCGCTCGAGCGGGGTATGCGCGTCGGCGGCGATCATCGGACCGACGAACTCGAGCGCGAGCCGGATCGCGCGCGCCTCGAGCGGCGTCAGCCGCGGCGGTGAGCGGAACGTGTCGCCGAAGAGCTCCTTGTCGACGTGCACCCGGTCGCCGTGGAGCTCGGTGTAGACCGCGTAGCAGCCGCCCCCGAAGTTGACGAGGTAGAGGAGCTGGAGATGCTCTTCGAGCGACTCGGGCGGGATGTTGAAGCGCTCGCTGATGTCCGCGGCCGGGATCACGGCGTGCGTCTCGTCGCCGCAGCGGTCGAGGAGATACGCGAGCAGCGCCTGCAGGAGCCCGAAGCGCTCGGGCGGGACCGGGCTCGCCGGCCGCTCCTCCTGGTCGGCAGTGGCTTCCGCGGCCTCCGCTGCGATCCGCGGGGGCCTCTCCGCGTGGCGCTTCTGGACGAGATCGAGGTCCGCGCGCACCTGGCGCCGCAGCTCCGGAGGCGCGAGCGGCACCGCCCGCCCATCCTGGCGCAGGATCCAGGACGAGAGCTGCCCGAGGTGCGAGTAGCCAGTGATGAAGACACCGTCCTCGATCCGCCCGTGGCGACCGAACAGCCGGTCCACCCACCACGCCGTGTCGCCGGCGACCTCGATTTGCGCCTCGCCCTTCGCATCGCCGACCTGCCACGGCGGGCCCTGACGATAGTCCTCGGCATCGAAGCCTTCCGTGAGCCGGAAGTCTCGCTCGCGGCGTGTGGCGAGCCGAATCTCGCCGCGGATCCGCGACACGCGGAACGTCTTGATCCCGTCGTCGTCGAGGTCGAGCCCGACGACGTACCACTGGCCGCGGTCAAAGAGCAGCGCGTACGGATTGAGCGTGCGCTCGCGCTGCTCGTCGCGCATGATCGACCAGTAGTCGAACTTCAGCGTCCGGCTCTTCGAGATCGCGCCCTCGAGCTTGGCCAGCCGTCCAGGAAGCTCGGGCGAGTAGCCCGGATCGTGGAGCTCCACCGCGCGTGCCGTCTCGGTCGGGGCGCCGTCGAGACCCGGTCGGCCGAGCGCGAGGTTCTGGAGGGCGAGGCGAAGCGGCTCCGCGTAGGCGAACTGGCCCTCGAGCAGGTAGAGGCACGTCTGGAGCGCCGCCAACTCCTCGTCGGTCAGCTCGAGCGGCGGCAGGAAGTACCGCTCCGAGCTCAGGCGGTACAGCTCCTCTCCCGTGAACTCGTCCCGCTGCGAGTCGAGCGGCACGCCGAGGGCGAGCAGCTCCGCTCGGTCGGAGTAGAACCGTCGCGCGAAGGCCTCGTCCGACATCTCCTGGTAGCCCTCGACGTTCTGCTTGACGTCACGGGCCGTCAGCGGACGCCGCTCGGCCATGAGAAACGCCACGAGCGAGAGCTGACGGATCAGCTTGTCGGTGTCGTGAGACATCGCCCTCCTATTCTTTCAGGGGCGGTGCCAGTTGCCATAGCCGTAAACAGGGCGCCGAGTTTGTAACAACGCCGGAGAGGCGTTAAAGTGGTCCTTACCTGCGGTGGGCGAGAACGGTTAATCCGCGGTTAACAGAGCTTTGCGGGGGATTAACAAGGCAAACGGCAGACTGGAAATGGACGAACGAGCCCTCCACATCCAGCACCGCATGTATCAGTACTCTCGAGCCATTTATCGCTCTATCAAGGACCTGGTCGACCCGTACGTGACCACGAAAGAGCAGGCCGAGTACCGCAAGGCGGTGCTCGAGGCCTGCGAGCACACGATGGAGCGTCTCGCCCACGATCCGCAGTACTTCGCGAAGCCGGAGCGTTCGCTGTTCCAGGACATCTGGCGCTACTTCCCGATCACGGCGCAGGCCCAGGTGGCCTGGGCGGTGAACGAAGGCGTGACGGCGGCCGTCGCCTTCATCGAGGAGCAGATCGAGGCCGGCGCCTTCGACGGCGGCGTTCCGCGCTGTCACGCGACGACGCGCAAGGGCAAGCCGTGCCAGCGAACGCCGCTCCCTGAGCGGGACTACTGCCCCTCGCACCAGCACCTGGAACGCTCCAAGGTCGCAGCCTAAGCGCCGGCCACCGCGGCTTAATTGAGTGGACACATGAGCTAGCCCCCTGCGCTTCGCGCGGGGGCCGCGGCCGAATTGAGTGGACACATGAGCTAGCCCCCTGCGCTTCGCGCGGGGGCCGCCGCCGCTGCGCTCCTCACTCAATCTGGCGTACGTACGACTGCGGGTAGGTGCCCTGCGCGGTGTCGAGGGCGGTTCTAGCCTGCTGCTCGCTGTTGAAGATCCCGCTGAAGACGACGAAGTAGCCCGAGTGCAGGCTCGAGAACTGGGACGAGTCGAGGACGCCGACGTCCGTCAGGCCGGCGTTCATCGCCTTTCGTGCCTCGTTCAGCGCGGTCGTCCGGCCCCCGCTCTGGGGGATCGAGGACAGCACGATCGTCCAGCCGTTCTGGCCGGCGGGCCACTCAGTGAGCTGGTTCGAGGGCGGGGGCGGAGGGGGCTGCTCGGGCGCCGTCGTCGGGGTCGACTCGGTCGGCAGCGTCGACGTCTCGGTCACTGCCGGTAGTGACGCCGTGCCGGTGCCCGTGCCCAGCGGGACCGTCTCCTGGGTCTCGGCGCGCGTCTTTGTCGCGGACTCGTCCGTTCCACTCCTGGCCAGGATCGCGACCGCCCCGGCCAGCGCCGCGATGATCAGGAGGCCGAGGACCGGCCAGATCCAGTCGCCGGGATAGCGCGAGAAACGGCGGCGCCAGGCCGTCGCGAGCACAGGGACGATGCCGCGCTGGACGGGGAGGCGCAGCCCGCACTCGAGGCAGTACTCCTGCAGAGGCTCGTACGGGGCTCCGCAGCGCGGGCACTCGTCGGCGTCTGCGTCGACGGGAGGTGGGCCGGGGTGTTCCTCGGGAGGCTCGGGCGGGACGCCCACCTAGTGCTCCCAGGGATCGCCCGGCCGGTCCGGTTGCTGGTACATCGTTTGCGCGTCGTCCTGTCCGTTGCCGTCGGCGTTGCCAATCGGGACGGCCGTGCCGCAGTTCGCGCAGAACTGCGCGTCGGCCGGAAGGGCGTTGCCGCAGTTGGTGCACGAGACGACGGGCTCCTCGCCGACCGGGCGTCCGCAGTTGGCGCAGAAGTGCGAGCCCCACTGGATCGGAGCGCCGCACGTGCACCGATGGCCGACGCCCTCGCGCCGCTGAGCGACGGAGACTTCCAGGAGCTCGTCGATCTCCTGAAGGCGCCCCTCGATCGCGAGCACCTCCTGACACTGCTCGACGAGCAGCTCCTGCTTGAACTGGTCGCGCCGGTACATCTCGAGCATCAGCCCGCCGAGGTCGCGGATCCGCTCCTCGCGCGTCCGGACGAGGGCTCTCCGCTCGCGCCTCAGAGCTCCCGGGGGTGGGACGCGCCCGGTGCGCTGCGGGGTCGCCGGCCCGCCCTCGGGCGCCTCCTCCGCGGGCCGCTTGCGGAACCTCTCGAGCAGGGAAAACCGTGCCATCGGGCGGGCGCGGAGTTTATCGGAGCGGCCGAGAAGCCCTCAGTGCGCTACAGGTCGACGATGACGACTCGCTGCTCGGTCAGCTCGTGCACCGAGTACGCCGGGCCTTCGCGCGTGTTCCCCGAGTCCTTCAGGCCTCCGTACGGCATCTGGTCGGAGCGGAAGGTCGGAGCCTCGTTGACGGTCACGCCGCCGAACTCGAGCTCCCGGGCAGCCTTCAGCGCGGCGCGGATGTCGGCCGTGAAGATCCCCGCCTGGAGGCCGTACCGCGTGCCGTTGGCGAGCTCGATCGCCTCGTCCAGCGACTCGTATGCGTTGACGACGCAGACCGGGCCGAAGACCTCCTCGCGGCAGACCTTGAGCTCAGGCGGCGCGTTCGCGATCACCGTCGGCTGGATCAGGTCGCCTTCCACTTCGCCGCCGACGAGCACCTCGGCCCCGCCCGAGCGCGCCTCGTCGATCCAGCTCAGGATGCGCTCGCGGGCCTCGTCGTCGATCACCGGGCCGACATCGGTCTCCGCGTCGCCAGGATCGCCGACGACGAGCTCCTCGACCTTGGGCACGAACTGGGCGACGAAGTCGTCGTAGACCGGTTGCTGGACGTAGATGCGCTGCACGGAGATGCAGCTCTGGCCGGCGAACGAAAAGGCGTGCGCCGCGAGCTTCGATGCGGCCTCGTCGACCTCGGCGTCGGCCTGGACGATCACGGGCGTCGTGTTGCCGAGCTCGAGGAGCACCTTCTTGCGTGTCGCCCGCTCGCGGAGGCCCCAGCCGACGTCGGACGAGCCCGTGAACGTGATCGCCCGGACCCGTTCGTCCTCGACGAGCACGTCGCCGATCTCGCTCGCGGGCCCGACGAGGACGTTGAGCCAGCCCGGTGGTAGGCCTGCCTCGTGTTCGAGTTCGGCGAGCGTCAGCGCGGAGAGAGGGGTCTGGCTCGCGGGCTTGAGCACGACGGCGCAGCCCGCCGCCAGCGCAGGAGCGATCTTGTGCGCTACGAGGTTGAGCGGGAAGTTGAACGGGCTGATCGCGCCGACGATCCCGATCGGCTCGCGGAGCGTGAACGCAAGCTTGCCCTCACCTGCCTGGGCCGCGTCCATGGGCACGACCTCGCCGGCGAGCTTGCGCGCCTCGACCGCCGAGAACGTGTACGTCGACATCGCGCGGCTCGTCTCGACCTTGGCCGCCTTGAGCGGCTTGCCGGCCTCGGCGGCGATCTGGGCCGCGATCTCGTCGTGGCGCCGGGCGATCCCGGACACGACTCGGACGAGGATCTCGGCACGCTTGTGAGCCGGGAGGGGATCGGCCATCGCCCGTTCGGCGGCGTCGATCGCTGCTCTCGCCTCCTTCGCGCCGGCCTTCGCCACGCGTCCGACGATGTCGCCCGAGTACGGGGAGCGAACCTCGACCCAGTCGCCCGTCTCGACCCACTCGCCGCCGATCAGGAGCTTCCGCTCGGTCGCAGTGGCTGCCACGATGGGAGGATACGTCCATGGACGTCCCTGACGTCAGCTACGCCCGAAGTGGCGAGGTCGCAATCGCCTACCAGGTGGTCGGGGAGGGGCCGATCGACATCGTGTTCGTCCGCGGAACGCTCGCCGACCTTCTGGCCGGGTGGGACATGCCGCTCTTCGTGAAGCACGTCGAAGGCATGGCCGAGTCGGGTCGCGTGCTCCTCTTCGACAAGCGGGGCAGCGGCCTTTCCGATCCGGTTCGCCAGGTGCCGACGCTGGAGACGAGGATGGACGACCTCCGCGCGGTGATGGACGCGGTCGACTCCGAGCGAGCCGTGCTCTGGGCAGCGCAGGAGGGCTCGCGGATCGCGCTTCTGTTCGCGGCCACGTACCCCGAGCGGACGAGCGCGGTGATCCTCTACGACCCGACCGCACGCGGGCTCTGGGCGCCGGATTACCCGTGGGCGGCGACCGACGAGGAGTGGCGGCACGAGCTGCGTGAGATTCGAGACCGGTGGGGCGACCGCCGGTATCTCGTCGAGCGTGCACACCGGCTGAGCCCGTTCGGCGCCCAGAACGAGGAGTGGCTCGAATGGTTCGTCTGGTACCAGCGGCGCAGCGCGAGCCCTGCGGAGGCCGTCGCGTTCCACCGGATGTCGATGGAGGGCGACGTCCGCGAGGTCCTGCCGTCCGTGCGGGCGCCGACGCTCGTGCTCCACCGCGCCGAAGCCCGCGACGAGGCAGCCTTCGTCGCGGACCGGGTCAGCGGGGCGAAGCGGGTCGAGGTCGAGGGGTTGCACGACTGGTTCAGCTGGGCCGATCCAGAGCACAACGCGGTGCTCCTTCGGGAGACGCGTCAGTTCATCGACGGCCTCGCGGGCACACCCGCGCCGGACCGCGTGCTCGCGACGATCATGTTCACGGACATCGTCGGCTCGACCGAGCGAGCGGCAGAGCTCGGCGATGCCGCTTGGAGCGAGCTCCTGGCGCGACACCACACGCTCGTGCGCGGTGAGCTCGTGCGCTTCCGCGGCGAGGAGCTGGACACTTCGGGCGACGGTTTCTTCGCGGCGTTCGACGGGCCCGGACGCGCGATCGAATGCGCGGCCGCGATTCGCGACGCGGTCCGCTCGCTCGGCCTAGAGGTCCGCGCGGGCCTGCACACGGGCGAGTGCGAGCGGGTCGACGGCAAGCTGGGCGGGATCGCAGTGCCCACGGGAGCGCGCATCGCCGCGCTGGCCGAGCCGGGCGAAGTGCTCGTCTCGTCGACGGTGAAAGACCTCGTCGCCGGCTCGGGGATCGAGTTCGAGGATCGTGGCACCCGCGAACTGAAGGGCGTGCCGGGTGACTGGAGGCTCTATGCCGTCACGTGATGCGCCGGTGGTCGCCCATGCGTAGCCCGGAGCTTCGGCCGGAGATTCCCGACGTTCTGTACACGCGTAGCGGTGACGTAGCGATCGCGTACCAGACGTTCGGAGACGGGCCTCCCAATCTCGTTCTCGTCCCGACATTCAGCAATCTCGTGTTCCCGTGGCTGAACGCCAGCTGGCGCGAGATGTACGAACAGTTCGCGTCGTTCGTACGACTGATCATGCTCGACAAGCGGGGAACCGGCCTCTCTGACCGACCGCGCGAACTGGGCACACTCGAAACGCGTATGGACGACATCCGTGCAGTGCTCGATGCTGCGGCAGCAGAGCGTGCAGTGCTGGTGGGCTTGGGCGAGGGCGGTCAGACTTGCGCGCTCTTCGCGGCGACCTACCCGGAGCGCACAGAGGCGCTCGGGCGATCCGTGAGCGATGGGGATCCCGCGGGTACTTCGAGGAGCAGGCCGGGGTCATCAACCCGACGGCCGACGACGAGTTCATCGACTGGTTCGTTACCTGCCAGCGCTTCTGCGCGAGCCCTGGAGCGGCGCTGACGTTCTACCGCGTCTACGGAGAAACGGACCTACGGGAGATGCTCCCGACGATCCGTGTACCCACGCTCGTGCTCTACGGCGCTTCTATGCGAGAACAGATGCTCGACCTGGCGGGCCGGATCAAGGGCGCCCGGGCGCTCGAGATCGACGAGAACTTCGCGATCCGGTTTCGCGAGATTCCTCGCGAGGTCGAGGCATTCATTTCGGCGAGGCAGGTCGAGCCTGTCCCTGACACGGTTCTGGCCACTATCCTCTTCACGGACATCGTCGGGTCGACGGACCGAGCGGCCAAGCTCGGAGACCGGGCATGGCGGGACCTCTTGCACGACCATCACATGGCGGTCCGGCGCGAGCTGGCCCGATTCCGCGGCGAGGAGCTCGACACCGCGGGCGACGGCTTCTTCGCCGTCTTCGACGGGCCGGCGCGCGCCATCTCCTGCGCCCGCTCCATCGTCACCGCGGTCGGTGAGCTCGGCCTCGACGTGCGAGCCGGCGTGCACACCGGTGAATGCGAAGTCCACGAAGGTAAGGTCGCCGGGATCGCCGTCTCGATGGGAGCGCGTGTGTCGGCTGCCGCCGCGCCCGGCGAGGTGCTCGTCTCGTCGACGGTCAAGGACCTCGTCGCCGGCTCGGGGATCCGCTTCGAAGAGCGGGGGACGCACGAGCTCAAGGGAGTCCCCGGAGAGTGGAGGCTGTTTGCCGTCGACGAGGCCTGAGACGCGCTACGCGAAGAGCGGCGACCTGAACATCGCGTACCAGGTCGTGGGCGAGGGGCCGGTCGACCTCATCTACGTGCCCGGCTGGATCTCGAACGTCGAGCTGAACTGGGAGGAACCACCGCTCGCGCACGTCCTCGAGCGCCTGGCGAGCTTCTCGCGCCTCATCCTCTTCGACAAGCGCGGGACCGGCCTCTCCGACCCGGTCCCCACCGACCGGCTACCCACGCTCGAGCAGCGGATGGACGACGTTCGAGCCGTGCTGGATGCAGTTGGAAGCCGGCAGACGGCGGTCTTCGGCTTCTCCGAGGGCGGCCTGATGAGCGTTCTCTTCGCAGCGACCTACCCGGAGCGAACGACGGCGCTGCTGCTCTTCGGCGTGTTCGCGAAGCGCAGCTGGAGCCCCGATTACCCCTGGGCGCCGAAGCCGGACGACCGCGCACGGGAGATCGCGGACCTGGAGCGCAACTGGTCGGAGCGGATGGACCTCGACGAGCTCGTGCCCAGCGAGGACGAGGCCTTCAAGGAGCGTCTGGCGATGTACTTCCGTCGCAGCGCAAGCCCCGGCGCGGCGGCCGCGCTGATGCGGATGAACACGCAACTCGACGTGCGCGACGTCCTGCCGACCATCCAGGCGCCGACGCTCGTCATGCATCGCACCGACGACCGCGACGCGAACGTGGAAGAGGGCCGCTGGATCGCCGCCCAGATTCCGGGCGCGAAATTCGTCGAGCTGCCCGGAGATGCCCACACGCTCTGGGCGGGGAACTCCGACGAGGTCATAGACGAGATCGAGGAGTTCCTGACCGGCACCCGCCGAGGGCCCGAGCCGGACCGCGTGCTCGCAACCGTCCTCTTCACCGACATCGTTGGCTCGACCGAGCAGGCGACGAGGCTCGGCGACCGGCGCTGGCGTGACCTGCTCGAACGGCATCACGCGCTCGTTCGACAACAGCTCGAGCGCTTCAAGGGCCGCGAGGTCGATACCGCCGGCGATGGGTTCCTGGCCACCTTCGACGGCCCGGCGCGGGCGATCCGCTGTGCCTCGGCGATCCACGCCTCGATGCGCGGAATCGGTCTCGAGGTGCGCGCCGGGCTGCACACGGGAGAGTGCGAGCTCTTCGGCGACAAGGTCGCGGGCGTCGCGGTGCACACGGGCGCGCGGGTTGCGGCCGCGGCTCGCCCCGGTGAAGTGCTCGTCTCGCAGACCGTGAAGGACCTGGTCGCGGGGTCGGGCATCGAGTTCGAAGAGCGCGGCGCGCACGTTCTCAAGGGCGTGCCGGGCGAATGGAACCTCTACGCGGTCGCCGGGAGGTAGGGGGCGCGTATGCCGGACATCCGCTATGCGAGAAACGGAGGCACGTCCATCGCCTACCACATTGTCGGCGACGGGCCGACCGACCTCGTGTACGTGCCCGACTACGTCTCCAACCTCGTCTATGCCTGGGGATCCCCCTTGTGGCGCGGCTTCTACGAGCGACTCGCACGTTCGTTCCGCCTCATCCTGTTCGACAAGCGCGGAACCGGATTGTCCGACAGCGGCCGGGAGTTCGCGACGCTCGAGACGCGGATGGAGGACCTCCACGCCGTCCTCGACGCGGCGGGCTCCGAACGGGCCGTCGTGTTCGGCAGCCACGAGGGCGGGGCGATGGCGACGCTCTACGCCGCGACCTATCCGGAGCGGACGATCGCGCTCGCCCTGTTCCAGCCCTCTGCCCGTGCGGGTCACTGGGAAGGCCCGGAGGAGGCGGCCGCGGAGCTCCGGGAGCTACGGGACCGCTGGGGCACGCAGGAATGGTGCGACGAGTTGCTCCGAACCAGCGCGCCAACGCTCGCGGAGAGTGCGGAGCACCGCGAGTGGTTCGCAAACTGGCTGCGCGTCGGCGCGAGCCCATCGGTCGCGTACGCCCTGAACCGAGCGTTTTTCGAGACCGACCTGAGCGACGTCCTGCCGGCGGTTCGGGTCCCGACGCTCGTTATCTATCGCGCCGATTTCGTCGAGCCCGACGCGCTCGAGGTCGCCGAGCTGATCCCGTCTGCGCAGGCGGTGCGCGTCGCGGGAGAGGACTACCTCGGCATCTACCTCTCGCCCGAGATCGTCGACGAGCTGGAAGCGTTCGTCGCGGGCGAGCGGACGCCCATCGTGCCGAACACGGTGCTGACGACCGTTCTCTTCACCGACATCGTTCGCTCCACCGAGTTGGCTCGGGAGCTCGGCGACCAGGAGTGGCGCCGGCTCCTCGAGCGCCACCATGCTCTCGTCCGCCGGGAGCTCGCGCGCTTCCGGGGAGTCGAGCGGGACACCGCAGGCGACGGGTTCTTCGCGACCTTCGACGGCCCGGCGCGCGCCATCCGGTGCGCACAGGGGATCGTGCAAGGCGTCCACGAGATCGGGCTCGAACTGCGCGCCGGGGTTCATTCGGGCGAGTGCGAGTTGCACGAGGGCAAGGTGACCGGGATCGCGGTTGCCGCCGGTGCCCGCGTCGCCGCGCTTGCTCAACCTGGCGAAGTCGTCGTGTCCAGCACGGTCAAGGACCTGGTCGCCGGCTCGGGGCTCGAGTTCCACGACAAGGGCGAGCACGAACTCCGTGGCGTGGGGGCCTGGCGCCTCTACTCTGTCCTCGATGCCTAGGAGTGACGCCCTCATCGTCGACGCCGTTCGCTCCCCGATCGGCAAGAAGAACGGGACGCTGTCCTCGATCCGCGGAGACGAGCTCGCCGCTCAGGTGCTGAACGCGTTGCTCTCGCGCAACGGCGTCGATCCCGCCGACATCGAGGACGTCCAGCTCGGCTGCGTCACCCAGATCGGTGAGCAGGGCTGGAACATCGGCCGGATGGTGCCGATGGTCGCGGGCTGGCCGGAGACGGTCGCGGGCACGACGGTCGACCGCCAGTGCGGCTCGTCGATGCAGACGAGCTTCAACGCCGCGTCCGCGATCTGGTCGGGGCAGCTCGACCTCGTCGTCTCGGGCGGGGTCGAGATGATGTCCCGGGTGCCGATGGGCTCGAACGGGGGCGACCTGTCGGACAAGCTGCTCGACCGCTGGCAGATCGTCCCGCAGGGCATCTCGGCCGACGGCATCGCCGATCGGTGGAACCTGTCCCGAGAGGAGCTGGACGCCTTCTCGCTCGAGTCGCATCGCCGGGCCGTCTCCGCGATCGACGAGGGCCGCTTCGAGAACGAGATCGTGCCGGTCGAGGTGCAGAACCCGCACGTGGGCACGCTGTTCGCGGTCGACGAGGGTCACCGCGGGCAACTCGAGCCAGATCTGCGACGGAGCCGCGGGCGTTCTGATCGCCAGCGAGCGCAAGGCGTCGGAGCTCGGGCTCGAGCCGCGTGCAAGATTCGTCTCCTTCGGGCTCGCGGGCGTCGACCCCGTGTTGATGCTGCACGGCAACCCGGACGCGTGTGAGCACGCGCTCGCCAAGGCGGGAATCGGCTGGGACGACGTCTCGGTGATCGAGGTCAACGAGGCGTTTGCGTCCGTCGTCCTCCAGTTCGTGCGCGACGCTGGGCTGGAGGACCGCATGGACGACGTCAACCCGAACGGCGGCGGGATCTCGCTCGGCCATCCGCTCGGGGCGACCGGTGCGCGGATCACCGCGACGCTCGTCAACGAGCTCGAGCGTCGTGACGCCCGCTACGGGATCGCGACCATGTGCATCGGCTTCGGTCAGGCCCTCGCGGCGGTGATCGAACGCGTTTGAGGCGGGTCGAGCTTCAGGGGGAGCGTGAGGTGACCGCACCCGGGAGTGTCAGCGCACGAGTGCGGCGCCTGGCCGGTGATGCTCACGTCGTCGTGATCGAGGTCAGTCCCGGAGGCTTCGTCGCGCGGCATCCGGCGCGTTGGGCGCAGCTGTTTTCGGTCGTTCGCGGCTCGGGCTGGGTCAGCGGCGGCGACGGGAAGCATGCATCGATCGAAGCGGGCGAGGCTGTGCTCTGGGACGCCGGCGAGGAGCACGAACGGCGACCAGGTTCCTAGGCGATCGCGGGTGACCGGCGGGAAAGGATCGCCGGTCGCTCTCCTCTGATGACCGTGAGGCACGCGCCGGCAACAGCCAGCGCGAGGAGGCCGAGGAGGAGGAGAACGAGGAGAATCCGCGTCATTTGACCTCTAGACGCGCGGGGCGGCCGGGTCCTTCCCTTAGCATCGAGCGCGTGATTCGTCGGGTGGGAGTCGTCGGCCTCGGCACGATGGGCGCGGGGATCGCGCAGGTCTCCGCGCAGGCGGGGTTCGAGACGATCGGGCGCGAGGTGAGCGACGAGATCTGCCAACGGGCGCGCGAGACGATCGAGCACTACGTCGGGCGCGCCGTCGAGAAGGGCAAGGCGACCGCCGAGGAGCGTGATGCGACGCTCCGCCGGCTTTCCTTCACGACCGAGCTGTCCGACCTGGCCGACTGCGACCTGGTGATCGAGGCGATCGTCGAGGAGCTCGAGCCGA
>VAXT01000116.1 GCA_005883245.1 Actinomycetota bacterium
GGAGGCGCTCGCGGACCTGCTCTTCACGCCGCAGGCGAAGGCGTCTCTGTACGCGTTCGACCTCGTGGAGCGGCGAGCGCGCCGCGGCGCCGGTCGCCCGGCGGCCGAGCCGCGCGACGTGACGAAGATCGGCATCGCCGGCGCGGGCCTGATGGCGGCTCAGCTAGCCACCCTGTTCCTGCGCAGGCTTCGCATCCCTGTCGTCCTCCGCGACCTCGACCACGCGATCGTCGACCGCGCGCTGGAGACGATCCGGGACGAGCTCGCAGGCGCCGCCGCCCGCGGCCGGCTGGAGCACGAGCAGGCCGTCTCGCTGGCCGCGCAGGCAACCGGCACGACCTCCTACGAGGGGTTCGAGCAGTGCGGCCTCGTGATCGAGGCCGTCTTCGAGGAGCTCGACGTGAAGCGCCAGGTGTTCGGCGAGCTCGAGGAGGTGGTCTCGGCCGAGTGTGTCCTCGCGACGAACACGTCCGCGCTCTCGGTAACGGCGATGGGCGAGAACCTCGAGCACCCCGAGCGCCTCGTCGGGATGCACTTCTTCAACCCGGTCGCCCTGATGCCGCTCGTCGAGCTCGTTCGCACGCCGGAGACGGACGAAGCCTCGCTCGCGACCGTGTGGGCGGTCGCGGACAAGCTGCGCAAGCGGCCGGTGCTCGTCCACGACGCTCCCGGCTTCGTCGTCAACCGGTTGCTGACGCGGATGATGCTCGTCGTCCTCGAATCGGTCGAGCGCGGCAACTCGGTCGAGGAGGCTGACGAGGCAGTGCTCTCGCTCGGCCTGCCGATGGCGCCTTCGGTGCTGCTCCAGATGGTCGGCGAGCAGGTCGCGACCCACGTGCGCGAGACGCTGCACGCCGCGTTCCCAGACCGCTTCGCGATCAGCCCCGAAGGCCCGGTCCGAACCATCGAAGAGATCCGAGACGCCGTGCTCGAAGCGCTCGCCGACGAGATCGGCCACCTCCTCGAGGAAGGCGTGGTCGGCTCATCAAAGGACGTGGACACCGCGTTGATCCTCGGCGCGGGCTTCCCGTTCTTCATGGGCGGCCTCACCCCATACCTACGCGAGCACGGCTATTCCTTCGAACTGAGCCCGCGCCAGGCTTGAAGCCCCGCCCGATGGGGTATGCTTTGACTCGCGACGCTCACTTGGGGATTCCGAGCGCGCCCTCTCTAATTTCTCGGAGGCATCGCGGCCCTTCGCGCCGCATACATGCAGGAAACGACCGAGCAGCGAACAGCAACTCCTGCGATGGACGGTCTCGTCGCAGACGCACAGGCCGGAGACTGGGCCGGTGAGCCCCTGCTCCACGACGGCGAGGATCCCGCCCAGGTGCTCGCCGCAGGAACGGCGCGGCGGAATGCGCTCGATGCGGCGCTGGCCGAGATCGAAGCCGGTCTCGACACGCCGTCCTCGCAGTGGAAGGTGGACTTCGCGCTCATGCTCGGCCTCGAGCGGGTGCTGTCCGAGAAGCCTCCCCGCCTCGCCTCCGGCACCGAGCTGCGCCGCCATCAGGTGGACGCGCTCGCCGGGATGCTGACGGAGCTGATCGCCACCAACCAGCGCCAGGCCGAGGAGCCGCTGAACGGCAACGGCAGCGGGAGCGCGAACGGCCAGGTCGAGGCGCCCGAGCCGGAGGAAGAGGACGCGGACTTCGGCGTCGTCGACGAGGAACTGCTGCCGGAGGAGGTTTCAGCGGCCGAGGATCCGGGCGCGATCCGCCGCTACCGGTTCCGGCACCCGACCGCATCGGGCAAGACGATCGCGGCAGCGGGATTCGTCGAGGCGGCCCGAACGATGGGTGTCCTCATCCTCACCCACAGGCGCCTGCTCGTCTCGCAGTTCAACCGCGAGCTCGGAGCAGAGGGCTACGGCGACCGCCTGACCCCGATCGTCGAGCAAGGACAGACCGCGCCCCAGCCGGCCCCGATCACCGTCCAGACCTACGCCTGGTTCGCGCGGCATCACGACTCGGTCAGCCGTGACACGTACCAGCTCGTGATCGCCGACGAGGCCCACACGGCGCTGGGGGAGAAAACGAGCCACGCGATTCGCAGCTTCCCCGAGCCGATCTACATCGGGATGACGGCGACCGAGCAGCTGATCGCAAAGCAGGTCTCGGACGTCTTCCCCGCCTCGGTCGACGACCTGCCGCTCCAGGATGCTGCGCGACGAGGACTGATCGCGCCGCTGCGCAACCTGCGCGTCCCTCCCGCAGCCGCCATCCACTCCGTGCCGATCGTGGGCGGCGACTTCGAGGAACGGGCCCTCGCCGCGGTGCTCGACCACACCGCTCTGAACCAGGCCGCGGCGAGCCTCTATCGCGACCGCTTCGACTCGACGCCCGGGATCGTCTACGCGGCCGGCGTCGACCACGCGTACAACCTGGCGCAGGAGTTCCGCGCCGCGGGTCTGAAGGCGGAAGCGGTCAGCGGGCGGACGCCGCCGGTCAAGCTCGCCGAGATCCTGGCCGCCTACGAGCGAGGCGAGATCGACATCCTGATCAACGCGATGCTGCTCGCAGAGGGCTGGAACTCGCCGCGCGCCACGGTCGTCATGCACCTCGCGCCGACGGCCAGCCGCCGCGTCTACCAGCAGCGGATCGGCCGGATCATGCGCATGCACCCGCGCAAGGAGGCCGGAATCGTCGTCGACTTCGTGAACAAGGGCGCGACGCACAACGACCGCGTGATCTCGCTCCACAGCCTGCTCGGCGCCGACTTCTACCGCGAGGGTGCACGCGTCACGCCCGCGCCGCGCCGCCGGCCGAATCGCCGCGCGCGACGCAAGCTCTCACCTGCGCCGTGGCTCGTCCCCGTGACGCCGGACGTGCGGCGGCGGCTCGCCGTGATCCAGCGCGAGTGGCAGCGGATCGACCCCCGCTACCTGGACGAGGACGAGCAGCGCTACTGGGCGTCGATCGCGGGGCGCCAGGTGCGGTTCGAGGAGCGCGCCGACTTCGTCAAGAAGCTCTCTGACGGCAAGGCGAGCAGGGCGTGCCTCGAGCAGTTCCTCGCCACGGCCGCGGCCGAGAATCCGAATCGCCGGCTGCGCATGATGGCGCTTTCCGACCGGGTCTCGATGACCGTCGAGCGCGCCGACTTCGACGATCTCGTCACACTCGTCACGCAGGGTGCGACCTGGGACAAGGACCGCATCCAGGGCGCGCGCATCCTCCTCCGCGCGCTCGGCGAGGGGAAGGCCGACGCTCCGGAGCAGATCCTCGCCCGCTGGACATGGAAGCTGGCGCGCTCGACCCGCAAGGCGCAGGACCGGCGGGTCAGCGCCGAGTTCCCGGAGGCAAAGCGCCTGCTCGGTGCGCTCGCGAACTCCCGCGGGCACCGGCACGAGGAGAACGCGGCGAAGCTCGTCAACGCGGCGCTCGAGCTGCCGATCGGTGTCGGCGTCGCGCTGCTCGCGTCGGCGGACGGCTACACACCTCGCGCGACGAAGCTCATCGAGGGCGCACGCGAGAAGATTGGGACGCTGTCGGAGGTCGCCTACGCGCTCGCGGAGAACCTGCCGCCGCCCAAGGCGCACACCGGGCGACGCAGGCGCAGGCGGCGCAAGAAGAAGGGCGGGCAGCAACAGGGTCAGCAGGGAGCCGAGGCGCAGGCCGGGCAGCAGGCCTCCGACGGCGCCGCTCCCAAGCGCCGGCGGCGCCGCCGCAAGCCGGCAAAGACAGAAGCGTCGGAAAAGCCCGCCGAGCAGGAGCAGGAGCCCTCGCGGGCGGCGGAAGCGTCGTAATTCCCGCTTAACCGCCTGCTCTCTACCCTAATCGGCGAATGCTCGTCCTGATCGGGATCGGTCTTGCTGCGGGGTTCATCACCGCCATCTCACCCTGCGTGCTCCCGGTCCCTCCGATCGTCTTCGCAGGCGGCGCGACGGGTGGACGGAGAAAGCCGTTCGCGATCATCGCCGGGCTCGTCCTCAGCTTCACGGCCTTCACGTTGTTCGGGGTCTGGCTCCTGCGCACCCTCGGCCTGCCGGAAGACTTCCTGCGAACG
>VAXT01000162.1 GCA_005883245.1 Actinomycetota bacterium
CGCTGCTGGGCGAAGGCGGCGTGGCGTCGCGCAGCCGGCGTCAGACGTGAGATGAGCGTCGACTGGCTCGGCCAGAAGCCGGCGCTACCCGCCCCCTCGATCGCGATCAGCAGGAACGCCTCCCACGGCTCGCGGACGAGCGGCAGCAGCCCATAGCCGACCGCCTGCAGGACGAGCCCGCCTGCGAGCGTCGGCCGCGCGCCGACGCGGTCGATGAGTGGCCCGGCGAGGACTCCCGCCGTGAGCTGCGCGAGTGACGAGACGGCGATGATCAGCCCCGCGGTCCCGAGCGAGAACCCGCGGACGTTGTGCAAGTAGATGATCAGGAACGGCAGGGCGAGCCCGTTTCCGAACGAGTTCATGAGCCCGCCGACCTGGAGCAGCCAAACGGGCAGCGGCAGGCGCGGGTTCAGGCTGCGGAGGTATCCGTACCGCATCGGCGCAGCTTCACATAGGCGGCCTTCGATGAACCAGCCGGTTTCGGACTAGGGGGTGGGTGTGCCTTCGTCGAGCCGGGAGAACGAGCCGTAGGCCCGGATCACGGGATGGTCTTCGCGGCTCGTCGGGATGAGCCCGTGCTTCTCGAACAGCGCCATGACCGGCCCGCCGGGCTCGAAGAAGGCGCGATACGCGTCGGCGGAAGGGCACGTGTCGAAGATGAGGAGGCCCTGAGGCGTCCGAGCAGCGACATGCAGCAGGTGATTGGACTCCGGGATCTCCGCCAGCATCCCCAAGTAGCGCCGCTCCAGCTCGTCGGGGTCTCCCTCGAAGCGCCAGACCGAGCAGTGCATACGGCCGACTCTACGCCGACGAGTAGAGCCCGTCGGTCTTCGCGGCCATCACGAAGTCGTTTCGGTGCAGCCCGCGGATCTTGTGCGTCCACCAACTGACCGTCACGCGGCCCCATTCGGTGAGCAGCGCGGGATGGTGGCCTTCGGCCTCCGCGATCGCGCCCACGCGGTTCGTGAACTCGAGCGCCTGACGGAAGTCGTCGAAGCCGAACGCGCGTCGCAGGCGTGGGATTCCGTCGAGCTCGAGGAGCTCCCAGTCCGGAACATGCGGGCGAAGCTCAGCGAGCTCGTCGTCGGTGACCGTCGGAGCGTCCCTTCGACAGGCGACGCACTTCTCGTCGGACAGGCGCTCCATGATCAGTGCTTGTGCATGCCCCCCGGCAGGAATCGAAGTTACCTACGAATAGGAGGACTTTACGGTTCGACGCGTACGTCAGCGAAATCTGTTTCGTGAAGACTCCGCCCCCGCCTGTACCGATCTGGAGCGTTCTGCCCGAGAGGGCGAGGGACGTCACGCATCGGCTGGTCAATCCCGCCGAGACGCGCCGGCGCGAGCGCCCCTCGTCGACATCGCCCCAGCTCAGTCCCTCGAGCTCGCCGAGCCGCATCCCCGTTTGCTCGAGGACGACGAGCGGCACCCGGTAGCGCTCGGGAAGAAACGTGCAGCACGGCCTCGAGCCAGGTCGGAAGACGGTGTGGAGCGTCGGCGAATCGGCGGGAGTCTCGCTCGAACCCCCATGCGGGGGATGATCGCGGCCCGCGTCCGTGTCGAGCCATGCGTCGACAAGCGCTTTCTCCCCAGGGAGTCCGAATGGAATATGCAGGCGTGGGTCTTCGCTGCGTGGCCGTCCTCATCGACTTGGTCGTCTTAGTCGTCGTGATGATGGTTATCGGCCTCGCTACGGGAGGCGCGTACTCGACCACCGACAACAACGGGACCCACCAGGTTGGCGTCCAAGCCGGAGGATGGTGGCCGTTCCTCGTCTTCTTCGGGTACTACGTCGTCTTCGAGGCCGTCTCCGGGAGGACGATCGGTAAACGGCTTGTGGGCCTCCGAGTCGTCGACAAAGACGGGGATTCGATCAGCTGGGGACAAGCGCTTGGTCGCAATCTCCTACGCGTCGTCGACGCCTTCCTCTTCTATTTCGTCGCCGCAATTTTCGTGTGGTCTTCATCAAGGCGACAGCGAGTCGGCGACCGGGCTGCGAACACATTCGTCATCCACGATCGGGGCAAGCATTGGGAGGGCGCCCGGGCCGCGCCGATGGCGGCCGAGCAGCCGCAACATGCGGCAGCCGCCGATAACACGACCTACTACACGCACGAGCGGTTCATGGAGGACATCAGCCGCGCCAAGCGGGTCAGCGACTAACCAAAAGCGGCGCCCCGCGCCCGTTCTATCTCTGATCCAGTCCGTCAGCTAGTTGTCTCGCCAAACTCCGCTCGGCGCTCTCGGGGCAGTACGTCACGGCCACGCGAATGTCTGCGGTCACAGGATCGCGGCTTCGTCCCCGCGGGGTTGACAGCTCTCGGGCTGCGGTTAAGACTCGGCAGTTCACTGCGGTTGGGGGGAGAGGAGGTTGCGGTGAAGAAGCTTCTACTCACCGTTTCGTTGTTGGGCATTCTGAGCTTCGGATTGCCATCTGCACTTCCGGCGGATCCGGGTGGCCCGAACTTGCAGCAACCCGTCACACTCAGCTGCACCGGCGGACTGCAGATCGATGTCAACCCCGGGACGCTGACAAATCGAGGCCGGGTCGCGTGGGCAATCGACTCCACGAGCGTGCTGGTAACGGCCTACCTGGCGTTTGACGACGGGACGAACACCTTTGTGATCTTCGACAGCAAGCGGGGATTGACGAACCTCGTCACCTGCACAGGCGACGCAGGCGGTGGCTTCACCGTCATCGCCAAGGGGTTCTTCACTCCTCGTTAAAGCCGATGGAGGGGCGGCCGCCGCCGCGGGGCCGCCCTTCCGCCGACCAGCGTTCTGGCGTTCATAGAGTCGCGGAGCCGTTCCGGCCCGAGCCAGTTTCGTGCCAGAGAAACTGACGCGCCAGACCATCGCCGCTGATCGCCTGACTTCCGCCGACCTTCCCTCGAGCGGCTGACTCCGGGCCACATTCCGGCATCTCGAAGCCGCGAGTTGTGTGGAAGATCCGTCGGAGCGCCGACGACGGAGGATCACCATGTTTGCCAAGGGCTACAACGGCCAGATCACGATGAGGGCGGCTGGCTCACGATCGAGCGCAAAGGGCTCGAATCGGCCACTCGAATGGGGATAAGCGCACCACGCTCGGACATATCGTGGCGGTGAAGGTGCGTCCGGCTGGCCATTGGGAGACGATGCGCCAGGTGGCCGAGCGGGACGAAACGTGAATCGTTCCCGCCAAGCCCTCCGCGATCCGCAGGGAAGCGGAGTATGCGCCTGGCAGGAATCGAACCTGCGACCTCGCGCTCCGGAGGCGCGCGCTCTATCCCCTGAGCTACAGGCGCGGAGACTCCAGTCTAGCCCTCCAACCCGAATCGCTCGATCGTCTCCAATCCGAGCCGGACGCTTTGGCGTACCATCGGCAGCGCTTCTAAATCCATCTAGGGGGTGGAAAGTGGCTCAATCGAGTCTCTACGAACGACTTGGTGGTGCGTTCGCCATCGCAGCGGTTGTCGACCACTTCAGCGAGGCGATCATCCGCAACCCGATCGTGGGTCAGACCTCGGAGAACCCGGCTCTTCGTGAGTGGCACACCAACAACCTGGCCAGGCTTCCCGGACTGAAGTTCATGCGCACCCTGTGGGTCTGCGACGTCGCCGGCGGGCCGCAGGACTACGCGGCGACGCGACCCGGCCGCACTGCTCTCGGCCCGGAGGAAGCTCATCGCGAGCTGAAGATCTCTCCCGCCGAGTTCGACGAGGTCGCCGCCGAGCTCGCGCGCACGCTCGACCACTTCGAGGTCCCCGATCAGGAGAAGGAGGAGGTCCTCGGCGCTTTTGCGGCGCACAAGGACGAGGTGACGGAGGGCTACGCCGCCTAGCCAGCGCCTGTTCGACACCAAAAGGCGTTCAGCGCCTTGACAACCAAGTAAGTGAGTGATAACTTACTTACCCATGGCAGTGGCCCCGAAGCGGAAGTCGGCGTCGCAGCGGCGCGAGTCCGTGCTCGACGCGGCGTACG
>VAXT01000144.1:0-6922 GCA_005883245.1 Actinomycetota bacterium
CCCTGGTCGCGCCCAGAGTCGAGGTACGAGGCGACCTTGTCGCGATGCTCGGCCGTGATCAATGGGCCCATCTCCGACTCGGGATCGGTTCCCGGGCCGACCTTCACCGTCGGCAGCCGCTCCTCGATCGCGGCCACGAGTGGGTCGGCCGCGTCGCCGACCGCGACCACCGCGGACACGGCCATGCAGCGCTCGCCGGCCGAGCCGTAGCCCGCGCTGACCGCCGCGTCGGCCGCCATCTCGATGTCCGCGTCCGGGAGCACGACCATGTGGTTCTTCGCCCCACCGAGCGCCTGGACACGCTTCCCGTGCGAAGTGCCGGTCCTGTAGATGTAGCTCGCGATCGGCGTCGAGCCGACAAAGCTGACCGCGGCGACGTCCGGGTGCTCGAGGATCGCGTCGACCGCGACCTTGTCCCCGTGCACGACGTTGAAGACGCCGTCGGGCAGTCCGGCCTCCTTCAAGAGCTCGGCGACGTAGGTCGAAGCGGACGGGTCCTTCTCGGACGGCTTGAGCACGAACGTGTTCCCGCACGCGATCGCCGGCGCCCACATCCACATCGGAACCATCGCCGGGAAGTTGAACGGCGTGATCCCCGCGACCACCCCGAGCGACTGGCGGATGGAGTAGACGTCGATCCCGGTTGAGGCCTGCTCCGAGAAGTTGCCGCGCAGAAGCGTCGGAATCCCGCACACGTGCTCGATCACCTCGAGCCCGCGCTGCACCTCGCCCTTCGCGTCGGACAACACCTTGCCGTGCTCGTCCGTGAGGATGGCAGCGATCTCGTCGAGCCGGTCGTGAACGAGCTCGCGGATCCGGAAGAACAACTCCGTCCGGCGCGAGAGCGAGACCTCGCGCCAGGCGGGGAATGCCTCCTTCGCCGCGGCGACGGCCTGGCTGACCTCCTCTGCCGCCGCGAAGTCGACCTCTCCGGTCTGGACTCCGAGCGCCGGGTTGTAGACAGGCCCGCTGCGACCGGACGCGCCTGGCGCCGGCCTGCCCCCGATCCAGTGGCTAATCCGCCGCACCTCCGTCCGCTCAGCGACCTCCGCCATGCATCCAGCGTAGCGCCGCGGAGATAGGGTTGCCGGATGGCGCTCAGGGCGACCGCGGTCTGGCTGCTGGCGTTGTTTGCGCTCGCCGGCTGCGGGGGCGGTGGCGGGTCGAAGGGCTCGAGCGGCGGCAGCGACGTGTGCTCCCAGTTCGGCACAGCTCCGGCCCCACGCACGACGAAGGCACCCTGGCCCGCGCCCGAGAACCCGATGGCCCTCACGTGCAAGGCGGGCCTCGTCCCGGAGAAGGCCGAGTTCCTCCAGTACCACGTGCACGCGCACCTCGACGTCTTCGTCAACGCGCGCGTCCTGTTCGTCCCGGCAGGCATCGGCATCGACATCGACAACCCCGCTGTCCAGGCAGACCGATCGCCGAACGGCCTCGTCAACGGCGCGGGCCTGAAGCAGGTGTGCGACCAGCCCTGCATCTCGCCGTTGCACACGCACGACCTGTCCGGCCTCCTGCACACCGAGACGAAGACGCGGAGCCCGAACCGCCTCGGCCAGTTTTTCACCGAGTGGGCCGTCCGCCTCACGCCCAACTGCATCGGCGGCTACTGCAAGCCGGCGGTTCCGATCAAGATCTACGTCGACGGCAAGCTCGAGACCGGCGATCCGGCCCAGATCGAGCTCAGCGACCTGCGCGAGATCGCGATCGTGATCGGTACGCCACCTGCGACAATCCCGAAGGAGTTCCCGAAGTAATGGCAGTCGCAGACACCAGCCGGGTCAAGTCGGACGACGCGAAGTACGTCCTGCACTCGTGGTCTGTGCGCTCGGCGATCGACCCGATCCCGGTCGCGGGCGCCGAGGGACGCTACTTCTGGGACTTCGACGGCAACCGCTACCTCGACTTCGCGTCCCAGCTCGTCAACGTCTCGCTGGGGCACCAGCATCCAAAGGTGATTGCCGCGATCAAGGAGCAGGCCGAGCGGCTGACGACGATCGGGCCGATGATGGCCAACGAGCAGCGCTCCGAGCTGGCGCGGCTGCTCGCGGAGGTGACACCCGGCGACCTGACGATGTCCTTCTTCACGAACGGCGGCGCCGAGGCGAACGAGAACGCGATCAAGCTCGCACCCTCGGCGCTGGCCCGCCGAGCCGGGGATGCCGGGCATCGTGCGGATGCTCGACCCGTACACGTACCGCTGTCCGGCCGGGCACCCGGATCCGTGCCCCGTCTGCACGGGCGCGCCGCACCTCGAGGAGATCCTCCAGTACGAGGGGCCGCAGAACGTGGCCGCGGTGCTGATCGAGACGATCACCGGGACGAACGGCGTCATCCCGCCCCCGCCGGGCTATCTCCAGGCCGTGCGCGAGGTGTGCGACCGGCACGGGATCCTTCTGATCCTCGACGAGGTCATGGCCGGCTTCGGGCGCACAGGCAAGTGGTTCGCGTGCGAGAACTGGGACGTCGTCCCGGACATCATCACGATGGCCAAGGGGATCAATTCCGGCTACGTGCCGCTCGGCGCGATGACGATCTCCGAGCAGATCGCGGACTGGGTGCGCGACAAGTACTTCGCCGGCGGGCTCACGTACTCGGGCCATCCGCTCGCGTGTGCGGCGGCCGTCGCGTCGATCGAGGCCTTCCGCGAGGAAAGAATCGTCGAGAACGCGGCCGAGATGGGCGCGGTCTTGGGCGACGGGCTGGCCGCGCTGGCCGACAAGCACGAGTCGATCGGCGAGGTGCGCGGACTGGGGCTCTTCTACGGCGTCGAGCTCGTCAAGGATCGCGAGACCCGCGAGCCGCTGGTTCCGTTCAACGCGTCAGGCGAGGCGTTCGCGCCGATGGCGAAGATCTCGAAGGCCGCGCTTGCGAACGGCCTCTACCTGATGACGCACTGGAACGTGATCATCGTCGCCCCGCCGCTGACGATCACGCGCGACGAGCTCGACGAAGGGCTCGAGAAGCTCGACGAAGCCCTGGCCGCCTCCTAACAGGGTCAGACCCTGTAAAGGGTCGCTGATGTTTGGCGCGCGCCTCCGCGGGAACATCGGTGAGCACACGAGAGGAGGTCGGTTTGTACATCGGTATCGGAACTGTCTTGCTGATCATCCTGATCGTCCTGCTTGTGCTCTATGAGGATCGGCCCCGCCCTCGCGTCCCTGATCCTGCTCCTGGCCCTTGCCGGCTGCGGCGGCAAGGACACTGCTTCGAACAAGGCAACCTCGGAGGGCCCGATCGGCAAGGGCGCGTCGGGCGTCTGGATCTACACACCGGCCGGGAAGCCGAAGGACGTCGTCGTCTTCTTCCACGGCCAGGGCGGCCCGAAGGAAGCGACGCCGGCGAACCACCTACCGTGGATCAAGCATCTCGTCAGCCGCGGGAGCATCGTCGTCTACCCGCGGTACGAGATCGCGTATGAGGCCGACCCGATGCCGTTCATCGTCAACGGCGTCCGTGCGGCGACGAAGCGCGTCAATGTCGACAAGCTTCCGGTGCTCACGATCGGCTACTCGCGCGGCGGTGCGGAGGCGGTCGAGTACGGCGCAGTCGCGGGCGGAAAGGGCCTGCCCGTTCCGGACTGGATCATGAGCGTCTTCCCGTCGCCGTACGGGAACCAGAAGAACATCGTCGACCTCAGCGCGCTCCGGCACTTCACGGAGCTGCTGATTCTGGTCGGCGACCAGGATCAGGTCGTCGGGTCCGCGGGCGCCGCCTACCTCGGCCAGCGCCTGCAGGCGGGCGGGTTCCCGGGCGAGAACATCCAGGTCGAACAGGTGCAGTCGCACGGCGCGTTCACGGCCGACCACTTCGCGCCGATGCAGACGACGCCGGCCGCGAAGAACGCGTTCTGGCGACCCGCGGACGACGTCCTCGACGCCCTCGACCAGAACGCGTCGAACTAGGCGGGCGACGCCGCGCCGGCGAGCGCGCGGTGGAGCTTGACGAAGAGCGCTTCGAGCGCGAGCCCGGCCTGGAGCTGGAGCTCCTCGAAGAGGCGCCACGTCTCGCGGACTACCTCCGCGGCGGCCTCGGCGCCCGGAAGCTGCTCGAGGGTCGCGTCCTCGCGCAACTCGGCAAGCCGGTCGACGTGCGCGGCGGCCACCTCGGCTCCTGCCGCGACGACGACGAGGTCGCGGTACCACGCCTCGAGCTCCTCGAGGCAGAGCAGGATCTCGTCCCGCTCGGCGCCGCGCATCGCCCGCCTCGTTCGCTGGTCCTTCTCGCGGCTCGTGAGGTCGAGCTCCTCGTTCTCGGCCTGAGCGCGCTCCTTCGCCTCCTCGGCCCGCTCGGACGCGATGCCCATCATGACGCCGGCCGCCTCGCCGGGCTGGAACGCCGGATCCCGGTAGACCGAACGCGCGACCTCGAGCAAGGCCTCGCGCCGACGCGCCGAATCGGGGTCGAGCAGCCGGTCGACCCGGTCGAGCCTCCCGCGGGCCACGCGCGCCAAGGCCGCCGCCTCGTGGTCGGACAGCTCGGGCGCCCGCGCCCTGATCTCGTCGCGAACCGTCGCCTCGGACAGCCGCCGAAACTGGACGAGCTGGCACCGCGAAAGGATCGTCTCGGGGAGCGGCCCGAGGTCGTCGGCGACGAGCACCGCCACGGCGTACGGCGGCGGCTCCTCGAGGTCCTTGAGCAGCGCATCGGCCGCCTCTTCGTTCAGCGTGTCCGCCCCGAAGACGAGGTAGACGCGCCGATCCGCCTCGAAGGGCCGCATGTGCAGGTCGCGGCGCAACTCGCGGATCGCGTCGATCCGGATCTGGTCGCCGAGCGGCTCGAGCACGTACAGGTCGGGATGCGCGCGGCGCTCGACGCGTCCCCGAACGCGGTCGCTTGCGATGCGTTCAGAGGCCGTGGCGGCTTTGCCGGCGCGGCCGCCTGCACCGCCCAGCAGCGCCCCGGCGAACCCTAGCGCGGCGCGGCGCTTTCCCACGCCCGGCGGCCCGTGGAACAGATACGCGTGCGCAGGCCCCTCGGCGAGGGCCGCGTCGAGCAGGCGGCGCGCCTCGGCCTGCTCAGGAAAGCCCTGGAAGCCTGTCACGCACCTCCTTCGCAACCTCGTCCGCGGACGCCGAGGCGTCGAGCATCGTGATCCGGCCCGCAAACGCCGAGCCCAGCTCCCGGTAGGCCTTGTCCACCTCGCGCAGGAACTCGTCGCCCTCGCGCTCGATCCGGTCACCGGGCGGCCCCGAGCGGCGCTGAGCCTCCTCGGGATCGACGAGCAGCAGGAAGGTCACGTCGGGAAGGATGCCTCGAATCGCGTTCACGTTCAGGGCGAGCACGCGGTCGACGCCGAGCCCGCGCGCGATTCCCTGGTACGCGAGCGACGAATCGAGGTAGCGATCGCAGACGACGTCCGCGCCCCGCTCCAGTGCGGGCTGGATCACCTCCGCGACGAGCTCCGCGCGGGCCGCCGCGAAGAGTGCCGCCTCGGCCCAGGGCGAGATCTCGGGCCCGCCGAGGACGAGCTCGCGGATCCGCTCCCCGAGCTCGGTCCCGCCGGGCTCACGCGTTAGGACGACGTCCCGGCCCGCTTCCTCGAGGTGCTGCCGCAGGAGCTCGGCCTGGGTCGTCGTACCGGAGCCGTCGAGCCCCTCGAACGTCACAAACACCCGGCTTAGGATACGAGCGTGGCGGTGCTCGTCACCGGAGGAGCGGGGTTCATCGGCTCACACGTCGCGGAAGCGCTCGTCGCACGCGGCGAAGAGGTCGTGGTCCTGGACGACCTCTCGTCGGGGAAGCGGGAGAACCTGCCGGTCGGTGTCGAGCTGGTCGAGGGCGACGTGCGCGAGCCGCAGGACGAGCTCTTCGCGGGCGTGAAGCCGACCGTGTGCTACCACCTCGCGGCGCAGATCGACGTGCGCGTCTCGGTCGCGCGGCCCCAGCACGACGCGCAGATCAACGTGCTCGGCACGGTCAACCTGCTCCAGGCGGCGCTCGTGCACGGGACGCAGGTCGTCTTCAGCTCGACGGGCGGCGCGATCTACGGCGAGTGCGACGGCCCTGCGCCCGAGGACGCGCCGCGCCTGCCGATCTCGCCCTACGGGACGTCGAAGCTCGCGGCCGAGGAGTACCTCGCGACGTACAACCGGCTCTACGAGACGCGGCACGTCGCGCTCCGCTACGGGAACGTCTACGGGCCGCGACAGGATCCGCACGGCGAGGCGGGAGTCGTCTCGATCTTCCTGGACACGCTTCTTATAGGGGAGACGCCCAAGATCTTCGGTGACGGGGCACAGACACGCGACTACGTGTTCGTCGGCGACGTCGCTAGGGCGAGTCTCGCCGCGGCCGAGCGGGTTGGGGGGATCTACAACATCGGGACTGGGCGTGAGACGTCGGTCGTCGAGCTGCTCGAGCTCTGCCAGCGGATCGCGGAGACGAGCGTCGAGCCGACGTTCATGCCCGCGCGTAGCGGCGAGATCCAGCGGAGCGTGCTCGACATCAGCCGCGCCGTGGACGAGCTCGGCTGGCGGCCCGAGTACAGCCTCGAGGATGGGCTCCGCGAGACGTACGAGTTCTTCCGCGGGTAGGGAGGAACGCCGCGGGCCGGAACGAATCCGGTCTGCCAGTGGAGATCTCGGCCCCAGAGCTCCGCCAGCACGAATCGCGCACCGGTACGCTCGTCGTGTGTGGCGTAGCGGCGCTTGCGCTCGTCCTGCTGCTGATCGTGGTTGCGGCGATGATGTCCAAGCCTTCGACCGCGGATGCGAAGCGCGCCGCCGCGAAGCACCGCGCCCCGGGACGCCCGGAGCCGAGGCGGCCGACGCTCACTCGTGCCCAGACGAAGGTGCTCGTCCTGAACGCGAACGGGATCACGGGTGCCGCTGCGGCCGAGGCCTCGCGCGCGCGTGCGCGCGGGTACAGGGTCTCCAGAACCGGGAACGCGGCGCGGACCCTCGGCCAGAGCGTCGTCCTC
>VAXT01000144.1:7074-8254 GCA_005883245.1 Actinomycetota bacterium
CGGGCGGCAACCTCGTCGTGCCCGAGCACCTCGCGGTCGTAGAGCCCGAGCTCGTACCAGCTCGTCCAGTTCAAAGGCTGCAGGTCGACGGCCTGGGCATACAGTTCACGCGCGCGCGCGAGCCTGCCCGCGCCCTCCTCGGCCGACGCCCACGCCTCGAGCGGCTCGATCGAGAGCGGGTTCAGCGAGTGCGCGCTCTTCGCCTCGGACACGGCCTTGTCGAGCGACCCGCCCTCGATCTCCGAGTACGCGTCGTCGACCCGTGTAGCAGCCACGCGCGGCGCCGCGATCGAGTACAGCGCGGCCCAGGCGACGAGCCCGACGGCAACGACCCACACGTAGTGCCGCCCGACCCGCACCGGCTCCCGGCCGGCCGCCAACAGAAAGCCGGTCACGAACAGCACCGGCCCGGCGAGCGCGACGAAATCCCAGTCGTAGTCGAGCAGCCCGTGGACGAGGAACGCGGGCAAGGCGATCCCCAGCGCCAGCGCCGCCTCGCGCTCGTCGCCGGCGAGCCGCCCGAGGGCCCGCCACGCGCCGACCAGCCCCGCGGCCATCGCCCCGGCCCACAACGCGAGCCCGACGATCCCGGTCTCGGACGCGAACTGCAGCGGCACGTTGTGCGTCTCGCGCACGTCCACGTTCGAGTCCCGGAACTTCCGGTGCACGACCTCGAACGACCCGGCGCCGGTCCCGCCGAGCGGCTCGCCCGCGAAGCCGTGCCACGCCTCCTTCCACCAGCCCCAGCGGTTGTTGAGACTGCTCTCCCCCAGCCGGCTCGGCCCCGAGCCGACTGCGGTCGTGCCGCCGAGCGGATTGCCGCGAGCCGACACGGCGACGATCGCGACAACCACGCACGCGAGCGCCACTCCCGCGGCCACGCGCAGCAGCAGCCGTTCACGCGCAGGCCCCGGCCGGTAGCGAAGGAAGTACGCCGCCGCGAACGCCGCGCCCGCGCCGAGCAGGAAGACCACCGCGAAGACGGCACCGTCGTGCACACGCACACTGTGCGCCTGCCCGTCCTGCGCGATCCCCGGCAGAAGCAGCGCGACCCCGCACACGACCACCGCCGGAACACCGGCGCCGACGAGCGCAACCAGGCTCTCGAACCGCTCACGAGTCAGCGCGAACCAGCACGCGAGCGCGACGAGCGCCGTGAGCAGGCCCCCGCGCGAGTATG
>VAXT01000145.1 GCA_005883245.1 Actinomycetota bacterium
TCAGGCGGTTCATCGCCACGTCGATCTTGTGCATGAAGTCGTCGAGCCCCTTGTGCACGAAGCCGACCTCGATCTGCCCGTCGCGCGCCTGCTCGAGCACGTCGTGCAGTTGGTACGGGTACTCCGCGATGACCGAGGCGAGCTTGAACGACTCGCGGCGCGCCCGAGTCAGCATGCGCTGCGGCGTGTAGCGGCCGACCAGCAGGTTCCGCGCATACGGCTTCGCGACTTCGAACACGTTGAAGTCCGGGTACAGCTCGACGCCGACCGACGCGAGCGTCGCAATCGCCTTGTCGAGGATGATGAAGCGGGTCGGGAGCCGTAGGTTGAGCGAGTAGATGACTCCGAAAACCTCGCGGATCACCTGGAGCGGGTCGATCTCGGACAGGCTCGCGCCGTAGTAGCGGTAGAAGAGGTCGCGGATCTCCTGGAGGAACTCCTCCTCGCGCCCCTTCGGGTAGCGGACGCCGAGGTCGGCGAGCCGCTTCGGCAGCTCCTCGACGTTCTCGTTGGCGACGTCGATGAAGAGGCGCGTGGCCTTGGAGATGTCGTCGTCGGTCAGCTTTCCGGCGAGCCCGAAGTCGACCAGCCCGATCAAGTCCGGCCGGATGACGAGGATGTTCGCCGGATGCGGATCGCCGTGGAAGAAGCCGTCCCGGAAGACCATCGTCATCCACGCCTCCGCGATCACCTCCGCCAGGCGCTTTCGCTCCTCGACCGAGTACAGCGCCTCGTCGATGTCGGCGAGTTGGCGACCCTCGATGAACTCGAGGGTCAGAACGCGCGCGCGTGTGTATGTCCAGTAGACGCGGGGGACGCGCACGTGCGGGTGCCCCGCGAAGTTCCGGTGCAGGGTGTCCGCGTTTCTGCCCTCGAGCCGGTAGTCGAGCTCTTGGCGGATCGCGCGGGCGAACTCGTCCACGACCTCGCGCACGTCCACGAAGTCGAGGGCCCGGACGCGCTCCTTCGCGATGCGCGCCGCCTGGTAGAGGAGGCCGAGGTCGGCTTCGATCTGCTCGGGGGCTCCTGGGCGCTGCACCTTCACAGCGACCGTGTGGCCGTTCGGGAGCACCGCTCGGTGCACCTGGCCGATCGACGCGGCGGCCACCGGCTCGCGCTCGAACTCGAGGAAGAGGCGCTCGATCGGGAGGCCAAGGTCTTCCTGGATGACGCGCTCGACCTCGTCGTACGGGAAGGGACGCACGTCGTCCTGGAGGCCGCGGAGCTCGGCGATGATGTCCGGGGGCAGGACGTCGGGGCGCATCGAGAGCAGCTGGCCGAACTTGACGAAGGTCGGACCGAGCTCGTCGAGCAGCTCGCGGAGGTGCTGCCCGCGCTGCGACGGCGTGCCCTCGAGAAGTTCCGTCCCGTTCCGGCGGCCCGGGATCAAGTCGGTCAGCTTGTGGCGCTCGAAGAAGTAGCCGAAGCCGTGCCGGACGGCGACCTGGGCGATCTCCGTCAGCCGGCCGAGGTTGCGCTGCTTGGGCGGCGCCTGCGCCATACCGCGAAGTGTTCCATGCGCGCGCGGAAAGCCCTATCCGAGGGACTGTCCCTCGCTACAGACGCTGCGAGGGGAATGGCCTACAGAGTCGGCGGGGACGTCGACCGTGTGGGCTTGTCTTCGACGAGACGGAGGCGATGCTCCAGTTGGGCGACCCGCAGCTCCAGCTCCTCGAGCTCCGAGCGCGGGACGAGGCCGAGCTGCTGGAACAAGCCGTCGAGCCCCGTGCCTGCACGCTCGCTGAAGCGGACCGCCTCGCCGCGCCACCGGTGGACGGTCTGCTCGATCACGTCGCGCGCCTCGTCCCGGCGGATCCCGCCCGCCTGCGCGAGCTCGTCTGCGAGCGCGTCCGCCCGCTCGGCCGTCAGCGCCACCGCGCCGATCGCTGCGAGCCCGACCCGCTCGAGCGCCTCCAGGACGAAGCTCCCGTTATCGTCGGCCATGTGGCCTGGCCCGACGACGCTGCCGCCGCCGTTCGCGCTTCGACTGAGTCCGGGTGAGCTCTCCGTTCCCCTCGCCGCCGTCGACGGCCGGCGCCACCTCCGGAACCGCCACCGGCTCGGCAGCGGCCGCCATCTCGGCCTCCGCGAGCACCGCCGCGACCGAAGTGCCGTCGCCCTCCAGCGGAGCCTGCCCCTTCTTGGCGGCCCACTCGGGCTCCCGCTCCTTGAGGATCGTCAGCACCGGAGCCGCGATGAAGATCGACGAGTACGCACCGGAGGCGATCCCGACGAACAGAGCGAATGCGAAGTCCTTCAGCGTCGCGCCGCCGAAGATGAGCAGCGAGGTCACCGGCAGCAGCGTGATGAACGTCGTCGCCAGCGAACGCCTGATCGTCTCCCAGAGCGAGATGTTGGCGATCGTCGCAAACGACGCACGCCGCATCAGCGGGACGTTCTCGCGTATGCGGTCGAAGATGATGATCGTGTCGTAGATCGAGTACCCGAGCACGGTTAAGACCGCGGCGACGGTTGACGTCGTCACCTCCCGCCCCGTGAGCGAGTACACGCCGACCGTGATCACGATGTCGTGACCCAGCGCGACGATGACCGGGATCGCGTACTTGTAGTCGAACCGGATCGCCAGGTAGAGGACGATCAGGAGCAGCGAGCCGAAGATCGCCCACCCGGCCGATTTCGCAATCTGCCGCCCGAAGCTCTCGGAGACCGTCGTCGAGCCGTAGTGCGTCGCGCCCAGCTTCGTCTGCAGCTCGTTCCGCAGCTTCGTGCCCACGTTCGGGTTGAGCGCCTTCGTGCGCAGCTGGAAGCTCTTGTACTTCCCGTCCGTCGAGGCGCCGCGCCCCTGGATGACGGCCTTCGACAGGCTCGAGTCGATGCTCTGCGCGTCGGTGCGCACGTCGTCGACGAGCTGCGGCTGAGGGGTCTGGAACGTGACCTGCGATCCGCCCTTGAAGTCGATGCCGAAGTTCAGGCCGCGCACGCCGAGCGAGACGATCGCGATCGCGACGATCGCGCCCGAGATCGCAAACCAGGTCCGGCGGCGACCCATGAAGTCGATCTGCAGCCACCGCCCGTGCTGCTGCCCCTTCGCGCCCATGAAGGCCGGGTTCTCGAACCAGCGGAAGCCAGCGAGCAGCCCGAGCATGGCCCGCGTCGCGGCGACCGCGGTCACGAGCGAGATCGCGGTTCCGATCAGGAGCATGAGCGCGAAGCCCTTGACTCCCGCGGTTGCGACGAGGAACAGGACGAGCGCCGTGATCGCCGTCACGACGTTCGCGTCGATGATCGTGTGGAACCCCTTGGCGTATCCAGCGGCGATTCCGGCCCGTACGGATTTGCCCGCACGGACCTCTTCTTTGATGCGTTCGAAGATGACCACGTTCGCGTCGGCTGCGACTCCGATCGTGAGGATGAGGCCCGCGAACCCGGGGAGGGTCAGCGTCACGTTGAAGAGCAGGAGCGCCGCGTACAGGAACACGGCGTAGATGCCGAGCCCGATCACCGCGACCAGGCCGAGGAAGCGGTAGAAGATCAACAGGAAGAGCGCGACCGCGATCAGGCCGCCGATCGCGGCCAGCTTCGCCTGTTGCAGCGAGTCCTTGCCGAGCGTCGCCGAGATCTCGGTCTTCTCGAGCTGGCGGAAGTTGTACGGAAGCGCGCCCGTCTGGAGCACGAGCGCGAGGTCCTTCGCCTCCCGCACGGATCCGATGCCGGTGATCTCGGCTCCGTTCGTCCCGGGGATGCCGTTCGGGTTGTCGCGGAAGCTGACCGTCGGCGCCGACTTGATCTCGCGGTCGAGGACGATTGCGAACTGCTGCGCGTAGTTGTCCTCCTGCCCGCTCGGGCTGCCCGCCGTCTGGTACTTGGTCCGGCCGCGCTCGGCGAGCGTTCGCGTC
>VAXT01000146.1 GCA_005883245.1 Actinomycetota bacterium
CGTGAACTTCCCGGCGTGCTCCAGCCCTTTCGCGACGAGGGTCTCACGCTCTTGCAGCGCGCGCTGGATTCCGTCCGCGATCGCCTCGGGGTTGTTCGGGTCGACGCGCACGGCCGCCGGACCGCTCGCCTCGTCGAGCGACGGATGCGAAGACGCCACGACCGGCGTGCCCGACGCCATCGCCTCGATGATCGGGATTCCGAAGCCCTCGAAGAAGGACGGGTACGCGAAGACGGCGGCCTCGCGGTAGAGACGAGGCAACTCCTCGTCGGAGACCTGATCCGGCGCCATGAGCTCGAGCTCCGGCACGAGCTCCATTGCCGCCGCGAGGTGCGCGTGGTTCTTGCGCGGATCCCCCGGAGCGAGCATCAACACGTGCGCGCCGGATCCTCGTAACACGGTGTCACTTGGGCTCCTCGGGGTGAAGCGGTCGTCGACACCCGGGTACGCGACGGCGATCCGCTCTCGCGGAAAGCCGAGTCGCTCGGCGATGTCGTTGGCGGTGAACTCGGAGATCGTCACGATCACGTCGCAGGTACGCGCGGCGTGCCTGTACTTGGCGACGTTCTGCCGGCGAGTGCGTGGATGCACCCACTCGGGGTGCCGGAGCGGGATCAGGTCGTGCACGATCGTCGAGCGCAGGCCCGACTGCTGGCGCGGGTACATCCAGTCCGAGAAGTGAAAGACGTCGAGCGGGCCGGCGAGCCGTTCGACCGACGGTGCCCCAATCCGGCTCCAGAGCGTCCTCCACAGGTGGGCCGAGGGCGGAAGCGTGAGCAGCCGCCGCTCGATCGGGATGCCGTCGATCGCCTGCTCGAGCCGCTCCCGCGAGAGCATGCTCACCGGCGCGAAGGCGACAATCTCGTGCTCGTTCCCCGCCGCCTCCGCGAGCCCGCCCAGCGAGCCGCGCAGGTAGTTCCCGACGCCGGTTCGCGGGTGGGAGAGCGGGGTCACGTCGACCACGATGCGCATGAGCGGTGACCTTAGACGCCTACACTTTCCCGCCGTGACCCTCTACGCCGATCTCCTCCGCCACAGCGACCTGTTCCTGAACCTCTTCCGCCGCGAGCTGCGCGTGAAGTACCGCGGCTCGGTGCTCGGCCTCGGCTGGACGCTGGTTCTCCCGCTCGCGCTGATGTCCGTGTACACGGTCGTGTTCTCGGTTCTGCTCGGAGCGGTCAGCATCGACCACTATCCACTATTCCTGCTCTCCGGCCTCGTCACCTGGGTCTTCTTCCAGGGCGCGCTCCAGTCCTCGTGCACGAGCCTCCTCGGGCAGGCGAGCCTCGTGAAGCAGGTGCGGTTTCCGCGCCAGCTGCTGACGTTCGCGGTCGTCGGGACGAACGCGGTGACGCTCGTCGTGATGCTCGTCGTGCTCGTACCGGTCAACCTCATTTTCATTCCCGAGACGCGGACGACCTTCTGGGCCGCCCTGCCGCTCGTGATCCCGCTCGTCGCCCTCGCCGGCGGGATCGCGCTCGTGCCCGCGACGTTGACGGTCGTCTTCCGTGACGTCGAGCACCTGCTGACCGCGATCCTGCTCCCCTGGTTCTTCCTGACGCCGGTCTTCTACACGCTCGACCTCCAGCAGATCAGCGGCCATCCGCACCTCGTCCAGCTCCTGCACTGGGGGAACCCGGTCGCCCCGCTCGTGATCGCGATCCGGGACCCGCTGTTCTTCGGGCAGTTCCCACCCCTCGGCGACGTGATCTACGTCGTCGTCGCCGGGCTCGCCGCGCTCGGAGTCGCGGCGCTCGTCTTCCGGCGGCTCGACGACCAGCTGGCCGCCCAGTTGTAGTGGAGCCTCTGCTGGTCAGGGCGTCTCGCCGGGAGCCGGTCGAGCGCACTCCGGTCTGGTTCATGCGCCAGGCGGGTCGCTCGCTGCCCGGGTACCGGGAGATTCGCAAGCGGAACACCTTGTTCGAGGTCTGCCGGCAGCCGGAGCTCTGCGCCGAGGTCACCCTCGAGCCTGTTCGCACGCACGGCGTCGACGCGGCCGTGATGTTCGCGGACATCATGCTCCCGATCCTCGGGATGGGGATCGACGTTGACCTCGTCGAGGGGGTTGGCCCTGTCGTCGCGGAGCCCGTGCGGACGCTGGCCGACGTCGAGCGCCTGCGCGTTCCCGATCCCGAGGAGGCGGTGCCGTTCATCCTCGAGGCGGTGCGACTCGTCCGCGACGCACTCGGTCCCGAGCAGGCGCTCGTCGGCTTCTGCGGCGGGCCGTTCACGGTCGCGGGCTACCTCGTCGAGGGCAAGCCGTCGCGGGAGTTCGCGGCCACGAAGCGCTGCATGTACGCGTCGCCGGAGGTCTGGCACGCGCTCTGCGAGAAGCTGACCGCGACCTCCGAGGCCTACCTGCGGGCGACCGTCGAGGCGGGCGCGGATGTCGTGCAGCTGTTCGACTCGTGGGTCGGCGCGCTGTCCCGCGACGACTACCTCGAGTTCGTCGCGCCGTACTCGAAGCGGATCCTCGACGCGTTCGACGTGCCGACGATCCACTTCGGAACGGGCACCGCGCACCTGCTGGCGACGATGGCCGAGACCGGCGGCGACGTGATCGGGCTCGACTGGCGCGTGCGGCTCGACGAGGGCTGGGATCTGGTCGGGCACGACCGCGGCGTGCAGGGGAACCTCGATCCCGCGCTCCTCCTCGGGCCGTTCGATCGCGTCGAGTCGGCCGCCGGCGCGATCCTCGACGCCGCCGGCGGACGGCCCGGGCACGTCTTCAACCTCGGCCACGGCGTGCAGCCGGACACCGATCCAGCCGACCTGAAGAGGATCGTCGAGCTCGTCCACGAACGGACCGCCGCATGAAGCCGGCGGTCGTGCTGATGGCCTACGGAAGCCCCTCCGACCTGGCGGACATCCGTCCGTACCTCGAGGACATCCGCTCCGGCCGGCCGGTTTCGGACGAAGCGGTCGAGGAGCTGACGGAGCGGTACCGGCGGATCGGCGGGCGCTCGCCGCTCGAGGACGTGACGGAGGGAACGCGGGCCGGGCTCGAGCGAGAGCTCGGGTTGCCGGTCTACGTCGGGATGAAGCACTGGGAGCCGCGGATCGCAGAGGCGGTCGACCGCGCGGTGGCGGGCGGCGCCGACCAGATCATCGGTCTCGTGCTCGCGCCCCACTACTCGAAGCTGTCGATCGACGGTTATCGCGAGCGGCTCGAGGATGCTCTCGGCGGGCGCGCCGGCCTGCGGTTCATCGAGAGCTGGCACGTGCACGAGCCGTACCTGGCCGTGCTCGCCGACCACGTACGAGGGGCCGACGCGCATGTCGTCTTCACCGCGCACAGCCTGCCGGCGCGGATCCTCGACATGGGCGACCCGTACCGCGATCAGCTGCTGGAAACCTCGGGGCTGATCGCCGAGCGTGCTGGGCTCGATTCGTGGTCGTTCGCGTTTCAGAGCGCGAGCGCGACCGGCGAGCCGTGGCTCGGGCCGGACATCCTCGAGGAGCTCGACAGCCTGCACGAGCGGGGTGTCGAAAGCGTCCTCGTCTGCCCGATCGGGTTCGTCAGCGACCACCTCGAGATCCTGTGGGACATCGACGTCGAGGCCCGCGAGCGTGCCGCGGAGCTCGGCCTCGAGCTCGACCGGATCGAGTCGCTGAACGACGATCCCGCGTTCGTGCGCGGGTTGGCGGAACTGTGCCGGGAGGTCGTTGGAGTACCCTCGACTTCGTGAACCCCGGCGAGATCAAGCTCGAGAACGTGAGCCGTCGCTTTCGCGTCTACCCACAGCGAAACATGACCCTGAAGGAAGCCGTCGTTCGCTGGCGGCACGTGAAGCCGGAGGAGATCTGGGCGCTGCGG
>VAXT01000141.1:0-3805 GCA_005883245.1 Actinomycetota bacterium
GAAAGGCGGGACGCCTCCTGGTAAAAGGCCGGCCCACGTTCAACGGATGTCCGCGCCGCCGATAGTTGCCCAAACGCGCTCAGCCGGGTAATGATCTGGTTACGGGCACCTTCGGGCTGGGGGTGTGAGCAAAGCTCTTACGGGACAGGGAGGTTCGTCATGCGGCGTCTGGTTCTGCTTTTGACTCTTGCTCTAGGGCTCGGGATCTCGGTGATTGCGGCGAGCCCCGCGGTTGCTACGTACCCGGGTGCAAATGGACGGATCGTTTTCGCCAGCGGAAGCGACCTCTGGACGATGCGCGCCGATGGCATGGACCTGCGGCTGCTGACCACGGTGTCATCACCCCTAGGCCTGCCGTCGTCGATCTCCTTCCCTACCTTCTCGGCTGATGGATCGACGATCGCCGTCACCCTCCGGGAGTTCAACCGGCCCTTCCCCTGCGATCCGGGCGCAATCAATGCCGGCTCAGGCGTCTGCACATGGCTCGTACTAATGAATGCTGACGGCTCCAACCAGCGCCTGATCTACGGGAGTGAGGACATAGCTTCTGGGGACGCTGCGCTTTCACCGGATGGGAGCCGGATCGTCTTTACGACGGTGACAGCGAGCGGTCGGGAGCAGTTGTCCATCATCGGTTCCGACGGCAGGCATTTGAAGTTGCTGACTCAGATGCAGCCGCATGCTGCAGGGACGGATGTGAGCCCATCCTGGGCCCCCGACGGTGGCTCGATTGTTTTCCAATCGAGCCGAGATGAGATTCCCGGCGTACGCAGCTGGTCGCTCTTCTCCGTCAGCGTCCGCACGCGACACGTCAATCCCGTTATTCCGGCCGGGACGAACAACGATCTGGAGCCGGACTGGTCGCCCGATGGCGCAAAGTTTGTCTTCATCCGCACGTTCGGCGTTGGCGACTACCGCATCTACACAGTCAACCGGGACGGCAGCGGCGAGCACGAGATCCTTGGCGGGGTGTCCGCCGAAATACCTCTCTGGTCACCCGATGGGACAGAGATTGCATACACGGCAGGTGGAGGGCTATGGGTCGTGAATGCTGACGGCTCGAATCCGCACTTGCTCTTCGGTGGCAGCTCGGTTGGGTTTGCCTGGGCGCCAATGCCGCTTCCCTGAGAGCCGTAGGGTTTCCCTCGAGAGGCCCGCGCCTCTCCGGCCGGGTCTCCGGACTGGAGCTCGTTGCTACGCTGGCCGCCACCCGGAGAGGTGTCCGAGTGGCCGAAGGAACGCGACTGGAAATCGCGTACCTGCCGAAAGGTGGGTCGAGGGTTCGAATCCCTCCCTCTCCGCTTCCCTGACCGCCGTGCGGCTTCGCCGCCGGCTCGCGCCGCTGCGCACCCTCCTGCCGGCGGGCCGTGCGGCGCAGCACTGTCCCACCGGCATACGGGCACGCAGCGACGCGTCAGGAAACCGGAGGTTCCTCGTTAGCCGGAGATGCCTCTCCCTAGACGCGGCACGCCGTTTCCTTACCGCTGGCTCAGCCTGACTGCGTCAGGAACGCCACGAGATCGTTGATCTGCGTGGGCGTCAGCGTCTGCCCAAAGTTCTGGGGCATGATGTTCGGCTGGTAACCGGACGCGATCACCTTGTTCGGGTCGACGATCGACTCGTGCACGAAGGCCGCGTCCTTGCCCTTGAGCGCCGTGTCGAGATCCGGCCCCACCGTGCCGGTCGCATTCGCTGCCTTGAACGTGTGGCAACTGCTGCAGCCCTGCGCCGAGAAGACGATCTTGCCATTCGGCGCCTTGCCCTCCTGCGCAGCCGGCGGCGGAGGCGGCGGTTCCGGAAGTGTCATCCCCGGGCGATTCGTGCCAGTCTCGGCGGCCGTCTCCTCGGACTCCGCTCCGAAGATCTCGACTGCAGCGAGCATTCCGACGAAGAAGACGAGCGTCACGACGATGAACCAGCCGAGGTGCTTGCCCGGGTACTGCGGCCGGCGCCGCGGGATCACGAGCGCCGACACGAGCGCGAAGGCGATGAACGCGCCCGCCACGACCGCCAGGCCGACCGCGTGTCCCGTCGAGAGCGCGAGCAGCACGAGGGGAACCTACCAACGTGCCGCAGGCAAGATTGGGCGATGCTCGAGGTCTTCCCCGAAACGGCCGCAGTCGAGGACGGCGAACTGACGATCGGAGGTCTCGGCGCGAGGCGACTCGCCGCCGAGTTCGGCACTCCGCTGCTCGTCTACGACGAGCGGACGATGCTCGAAGCCGCCCGTGCGTACCGCGCCGCGGCGCCGAACGCGTTCATCGCCTATGGAGTGAAGGCGTTCCCGAACGTCAGCGTGCTCAGGCTCCTCGCCGGCGAGGGGCTAGGCGCGGATGTGGCGACGCTGGGCGAGCTGACGATCGCTTTGCGGGCCGAGATTCCCGGCGAGCGGCTGATCGTCCACGGCAACAACAAGAGCGTCGAGGAGCTCGATGCCGCTGCGCGCGCCGGCGCGTGGCTCGTGGTCATCGACGCGCCGGACGAGATCGAGCTCGCTGCGGCGGCAGGGGTGGAGCGCGTGCTCGTCCGTACGACGCCGGGCGTCGAGGCCGACACGCATCCGGCGATCAGGACCGCGCATCACGGGTCGAAGTTCGGGCTCCCTCCGGTGCAGACGCTCGAGGCGATCGGTCGCGCCCGGGACGTCGGTCTCGAGGTCGCGGGCCTCCACGTGCACATCGGCTCCCAGCTGCTCGACGACTCTGCGGCCATCGAAACCGTGGAGTGGCTCGCCGGCTTCGCGGAGCGGTGCCGTCGCGAGCTCGATTGGGCTCCGGGCGTCGTCGACCTCGGCGGCGGCCTCGGCATCCAGTACGTGCCGGGCCGCGTGCCGCCATCGATCGCCGAGTTCGTCGAGACCATCGTCGGGAACCTCGGCTCGCAGTGGGATTCCGTCGACCTGCCGCGCCCGCAGCTCGTGCTCGAGCCCGGGCGCTCGATCGTCGGCCGCGCGGGCGTGACGCTGTACGAGGTCGGAGCCGTCAAGGAGGTCATGGGCTCGACGAAGTACGTCGCGGTCGACGGCGGGATGTCGGACAACCCCAGGCCGCAGCTCTACCAGGCGCAGTACACGGGCCTCCTTGCGAACCGGGCGACTGAACCGCCGAACGGGAACTACGTCGTCTGCGGCAAGCACTGCGAGTCGGGCGACGTGATGATCCGCGACCTGCCGCTTCCCGAACCGCGGCGCGGCGACCTGCTCGCGGTCCCGTCGACCGGCGCGTACACGCTGACGATGGCGTCGAACTACAACCTCGTGCCGCGACCGGCGGCGGTGCTGGTCGGCGACGGCGAGGCCAGGCTGATCCGCAGGCGGGAAACGATCGAGGATCTGCTCGACCTCGAGCATTGACGACTCACGTGGGCGCGACGTCCTAGCGCGGGACGAACCTGAACTTGCTGAGGCCGAGCATTCGCCCGTAGCGGGGGTGCTTGACCGTGCCGTACGCCGGCCACACGACCCAGACATGAACGCCTCGGCGCAAGCGCTCCGAACGACCTCGGAACGTCCATCTCCGCTCTAGCTTCAGCCGCGTTCGGTAAGGCCAGAGGCTCAGGATCTTGCGTCCATGCCAGTAGAGCTGGACGTTGTAGTAGCGGGCGCCGCGCACGGCGCGCCACTTGAGAAGAGGGGGCGCCGCGACGGATGCGTTGGCGGGTGGTGAGTACAAGGCCGGCTTGCGTTTGACCGGTGATGGTGGCGGAGGAGGAGGCGGCGGCGGTGGTGGTGGCGGCGGTGGTGGAGGCGGCGGCGGAGGTGGAGGCGGAGGCGGCGGCGGCGGCGGCGGAGGTGGAGGCGGAGGCG
>VAXT01000141.1:3857-5198 GCA_005883245.1 Actinomycetota bacterium
GGCGGCGGCGGAGGAGGGGGCGGCGGCGGGGGCGGTGGCGGTGGTGGAGGCGGTGGGGGTGGTGGCGGTGGGGGCGGTGGCGGTGGTGGAGGCGGAGGCGGCGGAGGTGGTGGTGGTGGTGATGGTGGTGGTGGTGGCGGCGGAGGCGGAGGAGGCCCGTCGTCGTTGATGATCGTTCCCAATCCCTGATCATCCGCGATCACGGCATTCGTGGGATTGGAGAGATTCACGAAGTACGTTTCGTCCGGTTCGACCTGTATGTCGCCCCTGATGGGGACGTTGACATTCCGAGACGTCTGGCCGGCCTCGAAGGTGAGCGTGCCGCTCCGGGCCAGGTAATCCAAGTCCGCAGTGGTGGCGGTCCCGTCGGCCGTCGCGTACTCCACCGTCACCGTCTGCCCACTCATCGAGCTCAGCGCGACGGTAAACGTCGCCTGGCGGTTCCCGTTGTTGCCCTCGGGGATCGCGACGTCGTTGATCGAGAGCGAGGGCGGCGGGTCGTCGTCGATGATCGTCCCGACTCCACTCCCGTCGGCGATCGTCGCGTTGACCGGGTTCGAGAGCGTGACCGCGTACGTCTCGTCGGCCTCGTCGAGGACATCGCCGTTCACCTGCACCGTCACCGTTGCCGACATCTCCCCCGGCGGGATCGTGATGGTCCCGCCGGCAGACTGGTAGTCGCCAGGCGCCAGCGCGGTTCCGTCGCTCGTCGCGTAGTCGACGGTAACCTGATCGCCGCTTGCCACGTCGAGCGAGACCGTGAAGACGGCAGCCACCGAGCCCGCGTTTCCTTCGGTCACGGAGACGTCGTCGATGGAGAGGGCGGTGGCGAGCGGATCGTCGGGCGCCAGCGCAGAGATGCCGTCGATTACGACCGGTGCCGCAGGCTGCCTCAGAGGTGCGGGCTGGTCACCATCGGCCGCGGACGCCAGTGGTGCACCGAGACCAATGACGACGAGGATGAGCCCGAGAACGCGATTCATCGACTAGGAGACGAATAGGAGGACGAGCGAGACGGCAACGCAGACGGCGAGGATGCCCAGGCCTGCGAACGTAATCTCGTCTCGCCGGTCGTCGAGAACGCGAGCCGGTTCGGGCCAAGGCAAGACCTCGGCGGGAACCAGGATCGCGCCAAGAAGCAGGAGCCCCACCGCGAGCAGCGGAAGAAGAACGACCAGGAGGACACCCATACGGGGCTTCGAGCTCGAGATGCTGTAGGCGGCCGCTGGCAGACGTCGAGCCACGGTCACGTTTCGAGCGGCCTTCGCGACGCGGGAGCTGCTCGGCTCCGGTACGCCGACGTGCCTCATGCGAGCTCGAGCCGCGGCCGCTCGCACCGCG
>VAXT01000142.1 GCA_005883245.1 Actinomycetota bacterium
CGAGGACTCGTCTCCGAAGGCGGCCGCGGATGCCGACGGCACCGAGCTCGCGGTCGAGGTCGTCGAGGTACACCTCGATCACGTGACCACGACCTCGACGGCGTGTGCGAACGCCTGCCACTCGTCGCGCTCCCGCGCCAGCTCGCCGCGACCGCGGCTCGTCAGCTCGTACAGGCGCCGGCGCCGGCCGTTCGCCTTCGTCCAGCTGCTCGAGAGCAGGCCGGCCGCCTCGAGCCGGTAGAGAGCCGGGTAGACCGTGCCCTCCGCGAGATCGAACGCGCCCTCGCTCAGTCCGCGCAGCTTCTCGACGACGCCGTACCCGTGCAGCGGCCCTGTCCGGAGCGTCGACAGGAGCAGCAAGTCGACGTGGCCCTTCAATACCTCGGATCGCAAAGTATTGCCAGTCTAGGCTTCGTGCGCGCGGTCGTCAAGGCTAGGTTTGGCCCATGGCGTACTCGTACGGCTCGATCGACGAGATGGGCGACGGCGTCTTCCGCAAAGTGCGCCGGGAGTTGGGCGTCACGGCCTTCGGCGTCAACGCGCTCGTGCTCGCGCCCGGAGTCGTGAGCCGTCCCCACTTCCACGACGAGCAGGACGAGCTCTACTTCGTCCACCGCGGGCGGGCGCGGTTCGAGGTCGCCGGCGACTCGTTCGAGCTTGAGCCGGGTGGAGTCGTGCACGTCGAGTCGACCACGCCTCGGCGCATCACCAGCGTCGGCGACGAGGACCTCGTCATGCTCGTCGTCGGGGCAAAGGAGGGCTACGTCGGCCGCGACGGCCACCTCGCGCCTCCCGGCACTTTCTAGCTCGTCGCCTCCTCGAGCGCCTGTTCGAGCCAACCGACGGCGGCCTCGAGCGCCGCGGGATCGGCCGACTTGACGACGACCTCGACGGTCGCACCGTCGGCGTGGAACTTCGGGTACGAGCCGACGAGCACGCCCGGGTAGCGGTCGCCCATCGCTTCGAGCACGCCGACGATCCGCGCCTCGGTCGTCTCGTACGTCCGGCGCCAGGACGTGATCGGCCGCTCCGTCTCGAGCTCGGGCGTGACCGTGGCGAACATGGCCTTCATCTCCGCCGGCAGGCCGGGCATGACGTAGACGTTGCCGACAACGAAGCCGGGAGCGCCGCCGAGCGGGTTCTCGAGCGGGCGCGCTCCGGTGGGGAGGTTCGCCCAACGGGCTGCGTACTCGGGATCGGACGGGAAGCGCGAACGCAGGCTGGCGGCGAGATCGGCGACCTCGTCCTGCGGCGCCTCGAAGGCGGCGGAGACCGCCTCGCGGGTGATGTCGTCGGGCGTCCCGCCGAGGCCGCCCGTGACGAGCACGATGTCCGCGCGGTTGGACTCGGTGCGGACGAACTCGGCGACGCGGTCGATCTCGTCCGGCAACGACGCCATCAGCGTCACGACGACACCGAGCTCCTCGAGCTGCTGCGCAAGCCAGGCCGCGTTCGTGTTCACCGTGTCGCCGGAAAGGAGCTCGTTTCCGATCGTGACGATCGACGCGGTGACCCGGCCCATGCGGCCGAGCCTAACTAAGAAGGGTTCAACGGGAACGGCGTCCGAGCCAGGGCCGGGAGCACCTGCGACGTGACCCACACAGGCGTCACCGCGTAGCGCTTCGAGTAGCGGTAGCTCCCGTCGGGGCGGCGCAGCCCAGCGAGGTAGCGGAAGGAGCGGCGGCCCGGTGCTTCCTTGGCGGCGACGAATGCCTGGATCGCCCACGCGGTCGACTGCGCGTCGGACGAGCGGCCGGGCACGAGCGGGAAGCCTCCGTCGGAGCGCTGGAGCTTACGGAGGTACGTGACACCTCGCGTGATCGCGCGCGCACGAGGCCGGACGCCGGCAGCCCGAAGCGCCTGGATCGCCGCGGCGGTGTCGTTCGAGTCCGGCGCGCCGCGCGGGTACCAGGACCAGCCTCCGCCGGGACGCTGCGCCGCGCGGAGGTAGCGGATGCTCGTCCCGGTCGGACGACCGGCGGACCGCAGCGCGAGCACGCCCCAGATCGTCGAGTTCACGAGCGGTCCGATGCGTCCGTCCGACCGGCGCATGCCCCCGAGCCGATCGACGAAGGGGCTCGTGTCACGGCCGAGTGCGCGGAGGGCGAGGATGCGGAGCGCGAGGTCGTTGGCGCTCGAAGCCGGTGCGGCGGCGAGGTAGTCGGCGGGCGAGCGGTCGGGGGACCTCCCCGCAGCGGCCAGGCCGAGCACGGCCCATGCGGTCAGGGTCGCGTCCGAGCTCCGTCCAGCCTCGGCGAAGCTGCCGTCCGGCTGCTGGTGCGAGGCGACGAAGTCCGCGGGCGAGGCGGCGAGCGCGAACGCGACTGCGGCGAGGGCCAGCTTCAGGCCCACACGACCTCCGTCCGGAGCCTACGCGAGTAGCGTTCGAGCAACCGGGTCAGCTCCGGCCCGACGGCGAGCGCGATCACGACGTTGCCGGCCGCGTGGAAGACGTCGTACCAAAGCCCCTGCGCAACGACCACCGTCAGGGCCTGCCACGTGTGGGGCAGGAACGTGAGCCACGTCCACACGTCCATCAGCGCACTGAACGCGAACCCGAACAAGCCGCAGACGACCGCGAACGGCATGCGGCGGCGAAGCAGCGGAGCCAGCAGCCCGCCCGCCACCCCGCAGGCGCCCCAGCCGAGCATCTGCCACGGCGTCCACCAGCCTTGGCCGAGGAAGAAGTTCGACGCCAGCGCCGCGAGCGCACCGGTCGCGAACCCGGCCCGTGGGCCGAGCGCGGCACCTGCGGCCACCGTCGTCACCGTGACCGGCTGGACGCCAGGAACCGCGACGAAGAGCACTCTTCCGGCCGCCGCGACCGCAGCGAGGGTCGCCACGAGGACGATCTCCTTTGACGCAGTCGGGCCGGTTTCCAGCCAGGCGGCTCCGGCCGCGATCAGCCCCAGCACGGCCAGGAGGAGCGGAAGCCCCACGTTGGCGGGCTCGAGCACGACCCAGACCGCGGACGCGGCGACGGCGGCCAGCGCTCCGAGTGCGGCGAGCCTAGGCATGGATATGCTCCTTCGCCGTCAGCGGGACGACCCGGTCGGCGACGTCGCCCGCGAAGACGAGGTCGTGGGTGACGACGAGCGTGGCTCTGCGGCCTGCGTCACGCCGCAGCTGGGCGGCTAGCTCGGCCTTGCGAGGCGGGTCGACTCCGCGCGTGGGCTCGTCGAGGATGAGCACGTCGGGGTCGGCCACGAGCACGGACGCGAGCGCGAGACGCTCCCGCTCGCCGCTCGACAGGTCGCGCGGGTGTCGATGCTCGAAGCCGGTCAGGCCGACCTCGGCAAGCGCTCTTCGCGCTCGTCGGACGTCGCCGCCGACGGCGAGCGCAGCCTCGTCTTCGACCCGCTCCTTGATGAGGTAACGACCGGGGTCCTGCGACAGGTAGCAGCACCGCCCCTCTCGCTCGGCGCGGC
>VAXT01000143.1 GCA_005883245.1 Actinomycetota bacterium
GGCGGCGTTCGCGTAGCGTGGGTCGGCGGTCTGCTCGTTTGAGATCCGCCAGCCGGCGGGTTTGCGCGAGCGGTTGGTCGCAATGGGGATACGAGCGGAGTTGATTGCTGCGATCTTCGCCAAGCCCTCAGCCGTATCGAGATCGAGGCCGACGACGTTGAACCGAGGATTGCCGTCAGCGTCGCATGCGTCGGCGACCGCGGCGACAGTCACCGCCCCGACGAAGCCGAGTCCCTGGACGCAGACTCTCGGAGTCTTGGGCAGGAGGGCGAACGCGTCAGCTACTGAATCAGCCGACGGAAAAGGGCCAGCGGCTCCTTCCGAGGTCGAAGATGCGGTCTGACCTCTCAGCGAGACACGTCAAGCTACTCCGTGCCGATAACGAAAGGACCTACGGGGAATCGAGCAGAGAGGACGAACTAGCGCTATCAGTTACGTGGACTCTTCCCGTTCACCGCAGTGTCCTTCTAGGGCACAAGCCTAGCCACGTCAAGGGCGAGTCGCGCAGTCGTGTTCACTGCGTTGCCACGCTGCGAGCGACGTTAGGGTTGACGGTCGTCTGCGAGTGCGCTTCTAGTTGTAGGTGAGCGGATGCGTGTGGGGATCCTCAGCCAGTACTACCCGCCCGAGATGGGCGCTCCGCAGGCGCGGCTCTCGCAGCTCGCAGCGCGGCTCACCGAGCGGGGGCACGAGGTCGTCGTCCTGACTGCGCTGCCGAACTATCCCCAGGGCCGGATCTTCCCGGGCTACCGCCGCGCGGTCGTACGTGAGCGGCACGGAGGAGTCTCGGTGATCCGAACGTGGATCTGGCCGACGAAGAGCACAGCACTGAGGCCGCGGATGGCGAGCTACCTCTCCTTCGCCGCGAGCTCGTTGCTCGTCGGCGCCCTGCGCCTTCCACGGCTGGACGTGTTGATCACCGAGAGTCCGCCACTCGTCCTCGGCGCGAGCGGCCTCGTCCTCAGCCGGCTCAAGCGAGCACGCTGGGTCTTCAACGTGTCTGACCTGTGGCCGGAGACGGCTGTCGCGCTCGGAGCTGTCCACGATGGTCTTCTGCTACGACTCGCCTATAAGCTCGAGGCGTTCTGTTATCGGCACGCTTGGCGCGTCTCGTGTCAAAGCCGCGGGATAGAGGATGGTGTCAATCGGCGCTTCCCGAAGGTTCGGACGGTCTCCTTCTTGAACGGCGCAGACACGGAACGATTCAGCCCGGGCTTTCGCTCGGAGACCGTGTGGGACGACCTCGGAGTCGAGTCCCGGCCAATTGCCGTCTACGCCGGGCTGCACGGAGTCGGCCAGGGCTTGGACCAGCTGCTTGCGGCGGCGGAGAAACTCCGAGACGAGCAGCTGTCGTTCGTGCTGATCGGCGACGGCCCAGAAAAGGCGATGCTGGTCGACGCCGCGCGCAGGCGAGGCTTGCGAAACGTGACGTTCCTCGAGCCGCAACCGAGAGGGGCGATGCCAGCGCTCCTCGCCTCCGCCGACATCGCGGTCGTCGCACTGAAGGGCGATATCCCGGGGGCGGTACCGTCGAAGCTGTACGAGGCCATGGCGAGCGGCTTGCCCGTCGTGCTCGTGGCGACCGGCGAGCCGGCTGACATCCTGGCTTCGGCGCAGGCAGGTGTTGCGGTCGAGCCCGGAGACATCGACGGCCTGGCGGAGGCGCTGCGCGGGCTGTCCCACTCCAAGGAGAAACGAGTCCGCCTCGGCGCAGCCGGTCGGGTCGCGGCTGTCGAGCGATTCGACCGAAGGCCGCTCAGCGATCAGTTCATCGAGGCGCTCGAACGAGCATGAGTCCCAAGCTGCCGTGTCACCGACAACTCAGCTTCCGGGTGCAAGGCGTGAGGACCCGCAGTGGCCGAGCCGGCAAGCGTCGGCTAGTGCCCAAGCCAGCTATCTGATGGCATCACCGGGCGAAGCGTCCCGTCCGGGTCCGGATGGCTCTTGTCAGAATTTCTTGGTGCCCGCCCGCGCCCCTTTTAGCCGGTCGCACGCGCCTTCCCACGGCCGCGCCTCGCGGTCGAGGACCCGTCGCCGAAGTCCGGCGATTAGATCCAGGCCTCTTCTCTGGTTGTCAGGAACGAGGATCTACCGAGGAACGAACTGGAAGGCCCCGGCGTCTTCCCCTCCTGGGGGGCGTGGGTTGCCGTTCAGATCTTTGGCAGGACTGTAGGCACTGTTGCTGTAATCGATCGCGGGCGAGCCTTGGCGGAGCCGAAAATCGTTCCCCGCGCGATCGAGGAAGAGCGGATACGCGGTCCGCTCGTTCGTCCACGTCCAACCGCGCGAGCTGTCGTGTTTTCCGCCCGAGTTCGAGTAGAAGACGAGATGGTCGCCCTTGTTGCCCGAGCCGGGCGAGCCGATGGGGTCGAAATGGATTGCCGCTGCGCTGCCGTTGTAGGCGAGGATCGAGTTCACGATCTTCACGTTCGAGTCGGCCTCGGGAAGGATGATCGTGCCGCCGTTCGCCCTGAACCCGTTGTCGACGATCGTGCAGTGGGAGACGATCGCCCCGCTCCCGGGATGGCCGCCGGCCGAGCTGTAGAACTGGAAGGCGAAGCCGTGGTTCATCTTGTAGGCGAGCACGTTCAGGAGCAGGATGCCGCGCTCGCCGTGCAGGTAGACGCCGTGGCCGCCCGCAGCGCCGCTGCCAGGGGTGGCGATGTCGTGGAAGACCCCGTTCACGAAGGAGAGCGGACCGCTCGTCCCTGACTGGAAGACCCCCTCGACGGACTCGAAGTTGGCGGCGTTCGTCTGCCGGAAGCCGTCGAACTCGAAGTTCCGAAACTCGAAGTGGTGGTTGTTGTTTCCCTCCAAGTAGACGCCAATCGATGCGCCGTTGCTGCCCGCGCGCCCCTTCGGGACGGACTCGCCCGTGAACCGGATCCGGTCGAAGACCATGTAGTTGTCGTGGGCCGTGTTTGCGACGACGACGCCGAACTTGTCGGCGTTGGAGCCATCCGGGTTGGCGATCACCGCCCGCCCGCCGAAGGCCGGGTCGCGCCGCCAGATCAACCACCGGTTCGCCTTCGGCGCTCGCGCAGCGCTCGTGAAGTCAAGCGAGAGTGTCGCGCTCGGATCCGTCCTCGACTTGTAGGTGCCGGTGGGGCGCAGGTTGACAGCGACATCGCCCGACGACGGCCAAGCGGCGGTCGAGCGCAAGTAATCCGCCGCCCTCTGGACGGTCCTCCACGGTCTGGTCGAGGAACCGTTCCCCGTCGCATCGTTCCCGGCCGCGGCGTCCACATACCACTGCTGCACGACGTTCAGCGCGTGGAGCGAGGGAAGCCTCGAGCCTTGCGAAGATCCCACGACGACGGTGACGGACCTGACACCGCTTCGATTCCCCGCCCGGTCGACAGTCTGCGCCCGTAGCACATGGCGGCCGACAGCGAGGCGCTGCGAGTATCGCGCACCGCACCCGTGGAGGCGGCGACTGTCGAAGCTACAGCGGTACCGGAGTCGAGACCGAGGCGTTCGTCGGTCGGACGCGACGAACCGGTACACCGGTCGTAGGCTCGACGTCATCCGCGGGCCGACGATCGCCGGCGCCGTCGGGGGCGATCGATCGGGCCTCGGCGCTGCATGGGCCGCGCCGCTGGTCAGCGCGACGAGCCCGGCGACGGCGGCGAGCTGGACGGGGGCCTTCAACGCGCGGCACCATAGCCGATCGAGAACTGCCGCTCGGATCCAAGCCGTCCGGCTCGACGAATCTCGCTCCTAGATCAGCTTGGAGCGCACTACTATTTGTTCCAGTGAGCGTTTTGAGTTCCGAGTCGAGGGTCGCCCTCACAGCCCGGGTGTTTCCATTTCCTGGCCCCGTGTGGGCTGCTGCCGGGGCGACGGGGGCAGTCGTCATCTCCGCGGCCGCGTCAATCAGCCCAATGGTGGCTCTCATGGCCACCATTGGGATTGCTGCCGTCGTCCTCGTCGCCGCACGTCCGAAAATCCTGCCGCTGATCCTCGTGGTGTCGATCTTCATGGAGCTCGTGCGGGTGGAGGGAGCGACGATCAGTCGCGTGCTCGCCCCGATCGCTCTCCTCGTCGTTCTCCTCCAGCTCATTCGCGGCAAGGCGTCGATCCGCCCAGCTGCTCCTCTTCTCTGGGCCGCCGCCTACGGGCTCTGGGCCCTCGCGAGCGGCTT